>QIJI01000091.1 GCA_003231795.1 Gammaproteobacteria bacterium | reverse complement strand
ACAACTTGCCGCTGCCATTACTTCATCCAGTATCAGTGTCGGCAGCCGTTGTCTGCACTGGCGGGCCGGAGTCGGAATTGCGCTTAGCCAAAACATAACGGATCCGCGGCTGGGTCCACGGCTTTTATCCCTGCTCGACGATGGTGTCGAAGTAAGCAATGCCATTGCGGCAGTGGTGGAAAGTACCCCCTATATTCGTTATCGACAACTGGGGCTGGTTGATTCCAAAGGCAATACCGGGTTCTACACGGGTGAAGGAGTGCTCGGCTGTTTCGCATCCGCAAGTGGTAAACACTGTATGGCAGCGGGGAACCTTCTCGACAACGACAAAGTTCCGGATGCGATGGTCAATGCGTTTGAACAATCCAGTGGTAGCCTCGGAAAACGCATTCTTGGCGCATTGCAGGCAGGTGTTAGGGCCGGAGGCGAGGCAGGCGAGCTCCATTCCGCTGGAATGCTGATCGGTGGCGAGCCTAGTTGGCCACTGGCAGAACTACGAATCGACTGGGACGATAACCCGATTGAGAAAATGGTTGCCGGCTGGAGGGTATATGAATCACAAATTGATGACTACGTCATCCGCGCCTACAATCCCGAATCCGCGCCCGCGTTTGGTGTTGCGGGAGACCCCGGTGCTCCTTCAAGATGAACAGTGAAGAGATTCTTTCCCGTCTGGTCGCTTTCGATACCACCAGCACTCTTTCTAATCTTGATCTCATCGATTTTGTACGTGACCTGCTCAGTCAGCACGGCGTTGAATCGCAACTGCTGTCAAGTACCGATAAGACCCGGGCTAACCTCTACGCCACACTCGGCCCTGATGATGTCGGGGGAGTCATGCTATCCGGGCATACCGATGTGGTCCCGACAACTGGACAGGACTGGCACAGCGATCCTTACCAGCTCAAAATCGATGACGAAGCGCTGTTTGCCCGCGGTAGTTGCGACATGAAGGGGTTTATTGCCTGCGTACTGGCTGGATTACCGCAAATGGCCAGCCGCAAACTGATAACACCGATTCATTTGGCTTTCTCCTATGACGAGGAAATTGGCTGTATCGGCGCGAAGCAACTGATCGACAAAATGACTGGGTTTGAAGTCAGGCCGCGCATCGGGTTGATCGGCGAGCCGACCAGTATGAACATGGTTCTGGCACACAAAGGAAAAGTCTCTTACCGGGTCGTAGTTAGCGGACTGTCCTGCCACTCGGCTTACATCAGCAACGGTGTCAACGCGGTTGAATACGCTGCAGAATTAATCAGTTTCATTCGCAACATGAATAATGACGCACAACAACAGCTTACGGATGATGCTTTCTCAGTGCCTCATTCGACTTTCCATGTCGGAAACATCAGCGGTGGAACCGCACTCAATATCGTACCCAAAGAATGCCAGTTTGAATTCGAAATTCGCAACCTGCCACAGCAAAACCTCGATCAACTGGCCTACAAAATAAAACACTATGCGAATGATGTGCTGTTACCAGACATGAAATCCCGATATCCTGAAAGTAACATCCAGTTTAACCAAAGATCGCACTACCCCGGTCTGCATACTGATCCCGCCACTTCGGTTATTGCCTTTACAAGAGCGATCAATCCGGTCAACCGGATCGGGGAACATGTCAGCTTTGGAACCGAAGCCGGCTTGTTTGACAGTATTGGAATTAACAGCCTGGTCTGCGGTCCCGGCAGCATCGATCAGGCGCACAAGCCGGATGAGTTTATCAGTCGCGAACAAATGCGTTACTGCGATCAGATGATCGAAAACCTTGTACATCGATGCCAGGAAAGGTCAGAATTCGCTTAAATAGTTTAAAACCTGAAGCACTATGTCTGAAAACTCCGAACCCACCCTCGGCTGGCGAGAATGGGTCGCCCTGCCCGATCTGGGTCTGCCCGCGATTAAAACCAAGGTCGATACCGGGGCGCGTACTTCCGCGCTGCATGCTTTTTTGATCGAGCCTTATACCGACGCAGGAATCGAAATGATTCGTTTCCTGATCCACCCGATTCAGCGTAACCACGATTTTCAGGTCGAGTGCCACACTCCGATTCACGATTTTCGGGAGATAACAGACTCTGGTGGACATCGTGAAATGCGATATGTCATCCGTAGCCAAATCGTAGTCGCAAATGGCAGTTGGCCAATTGAATTGACCCTGACAAACCGTGATACTATGCGCTTTCGCATGCTATTGGGACGCCGGGCCATGGAAAACCGATTTCTGGTTAATCCAGGCGTTTCCTATGTCAACGGCAAACTTCGACCGCGTAAGCTCTACGGATTATTGTAAAGAGATATTAATGAAAATCGTACTTCTCTCCCGCAATCGGAAACTCTATTCATCACGACGTATTATCGAAGCCGCCGAGGAGCGCGGGCACCAGGTAGAGGTCATTGACGTACTGCGAGCCTATATGAACATCGCTGCACACAAGCCGTCGATTCACTACAAGGGAGAACTACTGGAAGATTTCGACGCGGTCATCCCTCGAATCGGCGCATCAGTAACTCACTATGGACTTGCAGTCCTGAGACAGTTTGAAATGATGGGAGTGGTGTCCCTCAACGAATCGGTTGCAATTGGCCGCTCACGCGACAAGCTTCGCTCGCTGCAGTTGTTGTCACGACGTGGCATCGGTATGCCACTCACGGGATATGCCAATAAACCGGACGATATCAAGGATGTTATCAAAATGGTCGGCGGTGCCCCCCTGGTGGTCAAATTACTGCAGGGAACCCAGGGCATAGGCGTGGTATTGGCCGAAACACAAAAAGCGGCAGAGAGTGTTATCGAGGGTTTTATGGGAGTCAAGGCCGACATCCTGGTGCAGGAATTTATCAAGGAAGCCGGTGGCTCCGATATTCGCTGTTTCGTTATTGACGGCAAAGTAGTCGCGGCGATGAAACGGCAGGCGCCCAAAGGCGAGTTCCGCTCGAACCTGCATCGCGGCGGCTCATCCAGTCTGATTAAAATCACACCTGAAGAGCGTTCCACCGCTGTCAGGGCGGCACGCATCATGGGATTGAATGTTGCCGGTGTTGACCTGCTGCGCTCAAATCACGGCGCGGTAGTGATGGAAGTCAACTCGAGTCCAGGACTCGAAGGCATCGAAGGCGCGACCGGTAAGGATGTTGCCGGCATGATTATCGCCAATCTGGAGAAACTGAAGCCCGGTAGAACCAAGACTCGCGGCAAAGGCTAAGCGAATGCGGGCTAGCACTAAATCTCAGGCGGCAATTGAAATTGCCGGGGTCAGTATCAAGGCGGGCAGTCGTCAGTCAATCGATATCCCATTACCCAGTTTTTATACCCGTAGCAGCGTCAACATGCCGCTACACGTAGTACGAGGGCGACGACGGGGCCCCGTATTACTGGTCTGTGCGGCGATCCACGGGGATGAAATCAATGGTGTTGAAATCATCAGGCGCTTGCTCACTCATCGTGCCATTAATCGAATCAGCGGAACATTAATCGCGATACCGGTGGTAAACGTTTACGGCTTTGTTTCCAAGTCCCGTTACCTGCCCGACCGGCGTGATCTCAATCGCTCGTTCCCTGGATCGGAAAACGGCTCGATGGCTTCACGCCTGGCTCACGTATTAATGACCCAGGTGATCCCGCATTGCAGCCACATCGTCGATTTACATAGCGCTGCCGTCAATCGTGAAAACCTGCCCCAGATTCGTGCCAAATTAAGCAATGAACCTGAAACCGAGACGCTCGCGCGCGCATTCGGGGTACCGGTTATCCTCGATGCCAATCTGATTGAGGGCACCTTTCGAGAAGCCGCCTACAACCTCGATATCCCGGTATTACTATACGAATCAGGCGAAGCGTTGCGCTTCAATGAAGTCGCAATCCGTGCCGGCGTTAAAGGCGTTTTAAATGTCTTAACCGTCCTTGGCATGCGAGCAAAACCGAAAACATATCGTGAACCTGACACTATGATCGCAAACACCAGTAAATGGGTACGTGCGCCACAAAGTGGAATTCTGCGGGCACTGGTTGCTATCGGATCCAAAGTTGAAGTCGGTGAAAGGCTGGCATATGTCAATGACCCGCTGGGCGAAAACATCTGCGAAATTACCAGCCCGGTGGAAGGCATTGTAATTGGAAAATCCAATTTACCGCTGCTATTCGCTGGCGAAGCGGTTTTCAACATCGCCGCCTACGAAGAAGCGGACCAGGTTTCAGACCACATCGAGGCTTATCACGAAGAACTAACCCCCAGTGCGGCCGAAGGCGAAGGAGACGAACCGCCGCTGGTTTAGTTCACGCGGATACTGGTCTCGATACTGGTTCTTCCCGAATTGGCCAGTGCACTACAGCAGCAAATAATCCCAAAACCACCCCAATCCACCAGATCGCATCATAAGTTCCAGTCATATCGTATAACACGCCGCCAAGCCAGACTCCCAGAAACGATCCTAGCTGATGTGAAAAAAATACAATTCCGCCTAACATTCCAAGATAACGCGTACCAAACATAACCGCCACCAGTCCATTGGTTGGCGCGACTGTCGACAGCCACAAAATCCCCATAACGATTGAAAATATTACGACCGAGGCAGGACTCGCCGGTACCAGTAAAAACAGGGTCACCGCAATCGAACGACCAATGTAAATAAATGCGAGCAGAATTGGTTTGGGATATCGCTGCCCCAGAATCCCGGAGGCTAACGAACCAATGATATTGAAAAATCCGATCAGGCTGATGGCAATAACCGCCCAGCGCGGAGCAATACCCATATCGCTAATATAGGCCGGAAAATGCGCCGTGATAAAAGCGACCTGAAATCCACAAACGAAAAATCCCGAGGTTAAAAGCAGATAACCTTTCGACGCAAAAGCCTCGCGCAGAGCCTGATTGACGGTTTGATCAAGCTCGGCAACTCCGCTACCGGAACTGGCAGCGCTACCCACCAGCGGAATCGCAAGAATCGGGATAATCAGCATAATGGCGCTGATTACAATCAAGCTGTCAGACCAGCCAAGGGAGTCAATCAGCCCCTGCGAAACGGGGGCAAAAACAAACATCCCGGCTGATCCCGCAGCCGTACCAAGACCGAAAGCAAAGGAACGTTTTTCAGGGCTGACCAGCCGTGCAATCGCCGCCAGGATGACGCCGAAAGAACAACCTGCGATTCCGAGGCCAACCAGTATTCCACCCCCGATGTGCAGCCACAAAGGTGTCGCAGCGACCGACATCACCAGCAGGCCCGAAATATAGAGTACTGTACCCATGGCCAACACGCGCCAGGTACCAAATTTGTCGGAAACGACTCCGAACAGTGGTTGACCGATACCCCAGAAAAGATTTTGCAATGCCATTGCAAGTGCGAAAGTCGAACGATCCCATCCATTATCCTGAATCATGGGCAGCTGAAAAAAGCCCATTGCAGAGCGTGGGCCAAAGGCCAGCAAAGCGATGCAGCAGGCGCAGATAATTGCGATGGTCGGCATCGCCTTCGAATAGGATTTCACATGCATCAATAGGAAAAATCGATAGTGGAGCCTGAGCCGCAAGAGTTTACAATAGATGTCAGGTTTAATAGGCCCAATTTTTCTGTGCTTATTTTTATGGACTCGTTTTTGAGGACGACTGTGACTATCAGAATATTTACCACCGGGGGGACCTTCGACAAAATTTACTTCGACGCGAAAAGCGAATTTCGAATCGGAGAGCAGATGGTTTCCGAATTATTGATCGAAGCCAACGTTACCTTTGACTACGAGATCGAGTCTATCCTTAAAAAAGACAGTCTCGACATGGATGACAGTGACCGGAAACTAATTCGTGAAAAACTCGAAACTACTAGCGACAAGCGAATCATCCTGACCCACGGAACCGATACCATGGTTGAAACAGCACTGGCGTTAAGCAGAATCGAGGACAAGACCATAGTTCTGTTTGGCGCGATGCAACCGGCACGCATGCGATACAGTGATGCCCATTACAATCTTGGAGTCGCAACTGCAGCAGTACAATTGTTACCCGCAGGAATTTACCTCGCAATGAATGGGCAAATATTTGATCCGCACAAGGTCCGCAAAAATCTTCAAACGGGTCGGTTCGAACCCGTCGAGTCCTGATCACCGGGAAAACATATGATCAAGCCGCTCGGTACGGAGGTTTTCTGAAACGATTTCAATTTCATTTGCTTGCTTGTCACCTGCCGATACGCCACCATATCTGAAATGACTATATGAACCCATAACCAGCAACCCTACCCAGGCGCAGCGTACAAACTCTCGCGGCACTGTTTCATGAACCAGCTGTCTTACACTCTATGATGACTCGAGCACAAACCAGGAGAGTATTGCCGATTGTGGTACTACTGATTGCGGCCAGCATTTATTACGCGCTGGCGACCAGTAAAACCGAAAGAGTAAAACCGAAGTTGACGGAGAAAATCTGGCAGGTCGAAGTGATCGAGGTAAAACCACAACAGTTATCACCGGTAATAACCCTGTATGGACGAATTGAATCACCCGATCAACTCAGAGCAGCATCTCCCGGCGCTGGCGTTATCGAAAAAGTATTTGTCCGCAATGGTGCTCAGGTC
>QIJI01000070.1 GCA_003231795.1 Gammaproteobacteria bacterium | reverse complement strand
AAACTCTTCACCCCACATTGTACCTACCACGCGCCGACTTCTGATTTCCTGACCTTCCGCGTCAAAAAAAAGAATGGCTGGTGGTCCATAAATGCCGAGCGAACTCATCAGGCTGGTATCGATTTGATCGTTGTCGGTGACGTCGGCCTGTATCGTCGAGACGTTCGACATGGCAGCGAGCACGGCTGGGTGGGTAAAGGTATTGCGCTCCATTTCTTTGCAGGAAACACACCAGTCAGCATAAAAATAGAGCATGGTGCCGCGACCTTGTTGTACCGAATCGTTCAAAGCGAGCTGCAAACCTTCCTCTCCCTTGATCTTGCGAAAAACAAGACGTTGGCTAGACTGTGCGCGCCCGTCAACCGACGCAGACAATCCATTGAGTGGCTGCAAAAGATCACGGGAGCCTGCGGCTGCTCCTATCAGGTAGGCAACGCCGTAAATCATTATCAGTAATCCGACTGACTTGAAAAATCTTCGCCAGCCGGATGTGGTCTCGTTTATTGAGTCCAGCGCACCCATGTATATTGATGATGCTATCAGCAATGCCGCCATCAAAACCATTGTGATCGATACCGGCAACACACGTTCGAGCAACCAGATAGCCACCCCTATCAGAACGACCCCGAAGAAAGCCTTGACGATATTCATCCAGGCGCCAGCGCGCGGAAGAATTTTCCCGGCCGAGGTCCCGACTATTAATAGCGGCACGCCCATGCCCATGCCGAGCGCGAACAATGCCAGTCCTCCCAGCTGCCAATCCTGGGTCTGGGTAATATAAAACAGCGCACCAACCAGCGGAGCGGTTATGCAAGGGCCAACGATTATGGCCGAAAAGACGCCCATTATGCCGACACCAATCAGTGTTCCTCCCTGTTGGCTATTACTGACAGCGATCAACCGGGCTTGAATCGCATTGGGTATCTTTATCTCATAAAAACCGAACATCGAGAGCGCCAGCAATACAAAAGCTGCTGCAAAGATTCCAAGAATTACGGGGTCCTGGAACCAGATCTGAATGTTGAATTCATTGCCATAGTAGCCCGCCACGGCGCCCAGGGATGCGTAGGTGAAGGCCATTGCCAGTACGTAAATCAGGGATAAGGTAAACGCTTTCTTCGTGGTTATGGATTCTCCCTGCCCCGCAATTATGCTGGAAAGGATCGGGATCATCGGAAAAACACAGGGCGTGAAGGTGAGCCCGATACCGGCAAGGAAAAACAGACCGATTACGACTATCAGGCTTTTGTCCATTAGAAAATTGGTGAACTGATCCTGTTTCGATACCGGCGCTGATTCCTGCCCTGCTAACTGACCTGATTCGGAAATACGCGTAATGAGTGAGGATTCATTCGTTACAGGATTGTCGCTGCTGACCAGCACCAGCCCGTTTTGTGCATCCACTTCGAGATATTTGGTAACCGGGGGGTAGCAGATTCGCTTTTCGACACAACCCTGATAGCGGTAGGCCAGGGTAAACTGATTACTGGCGTTGGCATCCGATTCAATCGGGATTGAAACATTCAGGTTGTTGTAAATTACAGTGGTCGGCCCGAGAAACTCATCCACTATTTTCTTGCCTTTGGGCAAGGTAATGGGACCAAGGCGATGGCCAGCGCCATCAATCATGGTGATATCGACCCTGTCCAGATAGATATAAATGTTTTTCGCCAGTAAAATATTAGTTTCAATTGTATTATTCGCATCCAGCCTGGCGCTCAGAATAAATGCCTGATCGGGATGCAATATTTCGTCCTCGTCATCCAGGCCGATATCAGTCCCGAGTTCCTTCAACAGATCGATAGAGTTGACCGATGCAGAGCTGTCGCCAATCCATGACTGCAGGTTATTTTCGGGATTGGTAATCTGATCAAGAATGGATTGCAAACTGGCAATATCCGACGGTTCTTCTGCTGCGGGTTTGTTGATCCAGGCGGTAGGCAGTACGGATTGCGTTGAATTGACATCCATCGCCAGAGCCTGTTTCAGCGGTGGATAACACACACCGATGTCTGCGCAACCCTGACCGACCGCCTTGATTAGTAATCTGTCTGCCGCCCCGGCGTCTAGAATGAGTGGCAGTACGACGCGGATTTGGTCACGATAGACTTCCATTTTCCCAAAAAACTCATCTTCTATGATCTTACCTTCAGGAAAGCTGGCGTTACCCAGTCGCGCTGTCTGATCGCTGTCTTCGATGTCGTAGCTGAAGCGTTCGCGATACATGTAATATCCCGGTGCGATACGGTATTCTGCGATTATCTGATCGTCTTCTACCCACGCGCGCAGGCTGAATGCCTGCTCTGGCGGCAATAATTCCTGTTCCTGCGCCAGTACCTGTTCCTGTACCAGTAGCGTAGAGCTTAAGGCAATCAGGCATAGCAGGATTAATCCAATTCGGTGTTTCATTCTCAGCATTGTGTCGATTGAGCTATCCAGTTGAGGTAGTCCGTGCTACCCGAGTCTATCTTAAAGTGGAGTATTTCGGCCACGGCATACGGATGTGCGGCACTGATTTCCCGATCGAGTTCGGTTAATCTGTGGGCACAGGTTTTGATGAAAATCTTATGTTCCTGACCCTGGCGTAACTCGCCTTCCCATCGATATATAGAGTCCATTTTCGGCAAAACGTTTACATTAGTGGTCGAACAATTAAGGATTGATGGATGCAGAGTGCCCCAAATCGGCCAAGGCAAGGCGCAGTCCGCAGTTAATGGCATGCCCTTTACAAGGACTGCAACGCGGCATTGGCCGATTTGGGGCGCTCCCTTCGGGCCAGTCAGGAAGCAGCTATCAGCGTTGTTGTGCTCCCTTGAATTAGCTACGGCTAGTCCTGCGGTCACACGCCTGGCTGCTAACTGCTTCCTGATTGGCTGCATCCATCAATCCTTAGTTGTTCGACCACTAGCAGCCAGATTTTTTTCAAGCCAGTTTCTGGCCTGTTTTTTCGCCCCATCGAGGTCCGGCCAGGAAGTAATTACAAGGTAAGGGTCCGACATTAATATTTCCAGGGTTGTAATTGAAATAGTGATTTGTTGACCACATATCGTTCGGCCACCATAATCACCTTAAATGTTCCTAGATTCTAGACGATTTTATGCTAACTGCTTGTGTGAACAGACCCTAAACCCATGTTTCCCGTAATCGCAACCATCTTTGTGGCAGTGCCAATTGTTGAAATCTACCTGCTGATTCAGGTAGGGCAGGTGATTGGTGCCGGCTGGACTATCTTGCTGGTGATTTTAACTGCCGTAATCGGAGTCTGGCTGTTGCGAATTCAGGGGTTATCGACGCTGATGCGCGCACAGAAGAAAATGCAGTCTGGTGAACTGCCGGCGTACGAAATGCTCGAAGGGATGGGTCTGGTTGTTGCGGGTGCGCTATTGCTGACACCGGGCTTTTTCACCGATACCATTGGCTTCCTGTTACTCCTTCCACCGATCCGAATATGGCTGGTCGGTCGCATTGCATCAAGAATGGTGGTGTCACCAACGATGGGACCACAACCTGGCCGATCGTCGCAGAACAATGTGATTGACGGTGTTAATTACCGCAGAGAAGATTGATTTTTATCAGATTATTTCAGTAATTCCGGACTTTCCTCCCGTTTTCACTTGAATCACCGTTTTTATCCCCCATTTTGCTTGACTAGTTAAAGTCGCTGAATATGATTAGCACTCCCTAAGGCCGAGTGCTAATTCACGGCTTACATTTTTGGCCCATTCCTTAGATAGGGGTGGTAAATCATGAACGAACAATACTGGAGTGTAACAAATGAACATTCGTCCCTTGCATGATCGAGTAATCGTCAGGCGTAAGGAAGAAGAGCGTACCACCGCGGGTGGCATCGTAATTCCTGATTCAGCAACCGAAAAACCTAGTATGGGTGAAGTCCTGTCCACAGGTAGTGGCAAGATCACCGATTCCGGCGACGTACGCGCGCTGGACGTAAAAGCAGGTGACACTGTTTACTTTGGCAAGTACTCCGGCACCGAAATCAAGGTCGACGGCGAAGAACTGCTGATCATGCGCGAAGATGACATCATCGCGATTGTTGAATAATTCGAATAAGAGGTTAAAACTCAAATGAGTGCAAAAGACGTAAAATTTGGTGATGATGCGCGTTCGCGCATGATCAAAGGCGTTAACATTCTGGCTAACGCAGTAAAAGTAACCCTGGGCCCTAAAGGCCGCAACGTGGTCCTGGACAAGAGCTTTGGCGCACCGACCGTCACTAAAGATGGTGTTTCGGTTGCCAAGGAAATTGAACTCGAAGACAAGTTCGAAAACATGGGTGCGCAAATGGTCAAGGAAGTTTCATCGCAGACTTCTGATGTGGCCGGTGACGGTACTACCACAGCAACCGTACTGGCGCAGGCCATCGTACGTGAAGGCATGAAAGCCGTTGCAGCCGGTATGAACCCGATGGATCTGAAGCGCGGCATCGACAAAGCAGTCGCGGTTGCAGTCGAAAATCTGCAGGCAAACTCAACTCCTTGCAAAGACAGCACTGCTATCGCACAGGTGGGCACCATTTCAGCCAATGCTGATGCCAGCGTTGGTAGCATCATCGCCGAAGCAATGGATAAAGTGGGCAAAGAAGGCGTCATTACCGTTGAAGAAGGTTCATCTTTCGACAACGAACTGGACGTGGTTGAAGGGATGCAGTTTGACCGTGGTTACCTGTCTCCTTACTTCGTTACCGATCAGGCATCCATGGCTGCCGAGCTCGAAGAGCCGATGATTCTGATGTTCGACAAGAAAATCTCAAACATCCGTGAATTACTGCCGATTCTGGAAGCAGTTGCAAAATCGAGCAAGCCGTTACTGATTATTGCTGAAGATATCGAAGGCGAAGCGTTGGCTACACTGGTAGTTAACAGCATGCGCGGTATTGTTAAAGTCTGTGCGGTTAAAGCGCCTGGATTCGGCGATCGTCGTAAAGCTATGCTGCAGGACATCGCAGTGCTGACGGGTGGTCAGGTCATTTCCGAAGAAGTGGGTCTTAGCCTCGAAAAGGCAACGCTGGAAGATCTCGGTTCTGCCAAGCGGATTTCTATCTCTAAAGAAAACACTACCATCGTTGATGGTGCTGGTTCTGCCGATGATATCAAGGATCGTATTACCCAGATCAAGGCACAAATCGGTGAATCAACTTCTGATTACGATACTGAAAAAATGCAGGAACGCCTGGCCAAACTGGCCGGTGGTGTCGCGGTTATTAAAGTCGGCGCTGCAACTGAAATTGAGATGAAAGAGAAGAAAGCGCGCGTTGAAGATGCGCTGCATTCGACTCGTGCTGCAGTTGAAGAAGGTGTGGTTGCCGGTGGCGGCGTTGCACTGATTCGTGCACGTGCTGCGCTTGAAGGTCTCGAAGGTGACAACAGCGATCAGACTATCGGTGTGGATATCGCACGTCGTGCACTGGAAGAGCCGATTCGTCAGATCGTTGCTAACGCCGGTGCCGAAGCTTCGGTTGTTACCGCCGCAGTGGCTGCAGGTGAAGGTAACTACGGTTACAACGCCGCAACCGGTGAGTATGGCGACATGATTGAAATGGGTATTCTCGATCCGACCAAGGTAGCTCGCGCAGCATTGCAAAATGCAGCTTCGATTGCTGGTCTGTTGATTACCACCGAAGCCATGATTGCCGATGCTCCCAAGGAGTCTGCTCCTGCTATGCCTGATATGGGCGGGATGGGCGGCGGAATGGGCGGAATGGGCGGCATGATGTAGTCTGACCTGCTGCGCTCGCAATTGCGGCGTTGGGATTCGACTCGAGACGATCGCGTACGAAATGTACGCTCACGCCTTCTCGCCGAATCCCGCCTTGCACTTGCTTCGCTCGCGACGGTCAGACAGTGCAATTGTTTGACTGAAGCTCAAAAGCCCCGACTTGTCGGGGCTTTTTTTTGGCTGCTGCGCTCGCATCTGCGGCGTTGGATTTCGGTTCGAGACGATCGCGTACGAATTGTACGCTCACGCCTTCTCACCGAAATCCGCCTTGCAGCTGCTTCGCTCGCGACGGCGAAATGAGAGTTTCGCTGGAACAACCTTGAAAACCCCGCTTCTGCGGGGTTTTCTTATTCTGACCTGCTGCGCACCGCGATAGCGGCGTTACTTTTTGCGGCGAGACGCTCACGTACAACATGTACGCTCGCGCCTTCGCCGTCGAAAATGCCTTGCTCTCACGGCGCTCGAGGGCATGGATGCCCGAGTGTCGGATTCGCCGGGAGCGAAATCCGACCTGCGACGGTCAGACAGTGCAATTGGCTAATCTAAGCTCCAAAAGCCCCGACTTATCGGGGCTTTTTTATGGTTTACAGAAATTAGTATTTACGTCGTCCCCGCAGCTCCTTCGTCGTCCCCGCGCAGGCGGGGATCTTGCGATAGCGGCGTTGAAATTCGACTTGAGACGATCGCGTACTGAAGTACGCTCACACCTGCGGGGCTAACGCGCAAATTTGTTCCGGACAAATTTGTCACTAGTACCCGCCTTGCTCTCGCGGGCACCGATGCGTGAGAAATAAAGAGTCAATATTATACTTAATGGAATGGTCCGCCCCACTCCCATTGCGGCTTCAAATGAGCCATGATGAATGTTCTACCAACATCAAAAGAGAGTGAGGCAAACC
>QIJI01000500.1 GCA_003231795.1 Gammaproteobacteria bacterium | reverse complement strand
CGCGTTCTCCGCGATTGCGCGCTACCAGTGCGCTGCGCAAATGATTAAACTTTTCGAATTTCATCGGAGAATCCGGCAATACAAAACTCGAATCGGTCGCGCTGTCCTGGCTGACCGATTTCATCTGCCCCCAGTCACCGTGACCGGTGGCTGAATCCGGGGTGGAACCGCCCTCGCCACCGCTGTTATCCGCTGCGGGTGGTTGCGACTCATTGCGCGGTTGATCGTGCCGACGATGACTCAGCACCAGCGCTTCGACCGCATCCAGATCAGTAACTTCGACAGCCGTATTGTCGCGTAAAGCCGCATGCGCGATAGCGGCACGAGCCCATACGATATCGGCCCGCAGTCCATCGACACCGGCGGCAATACAGCGCTGCGCGATTTCCATTCGCATCCTGTCGTCGCATTCGATCTGATCCAGTTGCCCGCTTGCCTGTTTGAGTTGCTGGCGTAACTGCTGTTGCGTTGATTGCTGTTGATCGCAGAAGGCTTCAGGATTGTGGTCGAATTGTTCACGCTGACGCACGATCTCGACTCTGTCAGCAGCGTCAAAATTATCATCCATTGCAACCGCCAGGCCAAAACGATCCTGCAATTGCGGGCGCAGTTCACCTTCGTCCGGATTCATCGTACCCAGCAGAATAAAACGCGAGTCGTGGCGATGGCTGACCCCGTCACGCTCAATGTGATTGACACCGCTGGCAGCAACATCCAGCAACAGGTCTACCAGGTTATCGGGCAGCAGATTAATTTCATCGACATAGAGCACTCCCTGATCGGCTTTGGCGAGCAACCCGGGACTAAACACGACTTCCTGATCGCCGAGCGCCTTTTGCAAATCGAGCGTGCCGATCAACATTTCTTCGGAAGCCCCGAGCGGCAGGTTCACGAAAGCGTTTTGTCTGGAGGCGATATCGGCCAGACCGCGCGCCAGCGTCGATTTGGCGGTGCCACGAGGACCGCTCACCAGCACCCCGCCGATGCCAGGGTCGACCACCACCAGTTTCAGGGCCAGCTTGTAATTAGCCTGACCGGTTACTGCTGTAAACGGAAACTCAGGCCGGGTGCTCATCGGCCAATACCGCAGGTCTGAACCAGCGATTAAAGACGGCGCCACAGGCCAAACCCAGTACCATCCAGAACAACAGGTTGACGATGCCGCTGGTAATAATAAAACGTTGGTGTAATTCGATCAGCACTTCGACTGCAGCCGGATCGGGATGCACAAACTCCGGGCCCTGCTGCGATGGTGCGCCCACCAGGTAGGGAATGGCGAGGAATACGAGTCCAATTGCCTTCAGTCTGATCTGCGCCCAGGCCAGAATTCCAATGCCAAAGCTGGCACAGACCACAGTCAGCAACCACCAGATCTGTCGATTTTCGAGAGCAGCGGCCTGGATTCCAGGAATTTCAGGCGGTAAACCGATTCCAGGCGCGAGGTAAATCGCGGCGAATCCTGCGATACCCCAGAGCAAGCTTTGTTGGGTGCTGAGAACGCGCTGTTTCGGCAACCAGAACTGGCTCATCAGGGCCAGCAATACCGCGGCAAATCCAATGCCGGCGGACATATTGGACAATACGCTATAAAAGCTACGTTCAGCACCATCGGTTGGGGCCCAGCCGTCAATATCCTGGTCGTGGCTTTCCTGACCTGTAGTCACCGCAGAACCCGGTTCGGATTCGCTGATTTCATAGACCTCAGCCTGCAAAATAATTGGATCCACGCTGATAATCTGCATCAGGCTTAATAAAAGCCCGGCTACCATTCCGATCAAAACGGCACTGTAGACAATACGGGTGAAAATCATGGGATGTCCCCTGGACACCGGCGGAACCGGGTCATTCAGAGATTAGAAGGGTCTGCTTCACGTGTTGTGAAGCGGACTCAGCTCAGTGGCAGGGAAACGCCATGCTGTGGCGAACGTCATGTGCCGCGTTATGTGCCGCTTCGAGAGGCGCAAAGCCAACCGCGAACAGAATAACGAGTCCAAAGGCCAGGGCCGCCAGGTTCTGTGCCAGAACCGAGACTCCGGATTTGGCCTGTGTAGTAGCCGCCTGGGTAGATACTTGTACTGTCATAGGGTTAATCCTCGTTGCGCCCACCGCGCATTGGTCATGGTTATCAAAAACAGGCCGGTCTTCGGGCTACGAGCGGAGAAACCTGTCTTGGTCTCCGGATCTGCACCTTCCCGAATACGATTATCTGATTCAGTGGTGATTGCAGAACTTCACTCGGTCTTACCGATGCGGGGGCAGCGATGGATTCGGCTGATTCTATAAAAATCACTGCCTTACCACACTTCCCGATTATCCCGTTTGGGCACCTGCTAGCGAAAGAATATTACCAGCATTCAGAATTCAAGCAATCAGAATTCTGTCCTCAGGTCGCTTTCAGACAATAAAGGTTCGAGTCTACTTTGCCGGTACTGCGAAAAAGGGTGATTTCGGCGCCGCGATCGCGTAATTCGAGATTAAGTTCAGAGCAATAGATCAGCTTTTTAAATGCCGTCAACGTCATTTCGCTATCGCAATCAAGCAAGGCCAATAACGCTGCCAGAGAAAACACGAATGTCTGTTGCTCGACCCAGGCATTTGCGGGACCGGCTTCGATTCGTTGCAGAACTTTTTCGTCAGCGGCAAGCACCGCGTCGAAAAATTCGTGTACATGCTTGAGATCAGGCACAGGGGCTAGCTCAGTCAAATCGATTCAGATAGTCGGCGGCCAGGCCAACAACATCCCGGGTATAGGCAGCCCCCAGTTGGCGTGCCGTCGGGGTTTCGTGATGACTGGCGACCCAGGCAATCTCGAGCATACGACGTAACACCAGTGGATTATCGCGCGTCGGGTCATCGGCGCGAAAGGTCGCGTTTTCGGAGACGCACAGCAATGACCAGTCGGTTTGATCGGATAGCTCCCAGTCCTGCTGAATCGACATCAGCCCTTTTTTCAGGCCGTCGATAAAGTGATCCTGATAAAGACCGTCCGGGCTCGACATAAGGAATATCTCGGTGAGTTAAAACAGCGCGTATTAAGTGATATCGCGACCCGTCTGTCCATTCAAAAAAAGCTGACATCTTTCTCGAACAACTTCCCAGCTCTCTCAATACGCCTTCCCAGTGCATTATTCTCCGTCATCCGCGTGCGCATTACCTTCCGTCATTCCCGCGCAGGCGGGGATCGTGTGAAGGTGGCGCGTCATAAGATCCCCGCCTGCGCGAGGATGACGGAGTAGTAAGGCGCGCTGAGAGAATCCGGTTTGCCGGCGATCCGACACCGCGGAATATCCCTGTTAATGCGACTCAGGTGGAGATGTACTGACGCATGGCCTCGGCTTCCGCCTGAACTTCCATAATGCGCCATTTCACCAGATCACCGATGCTGATCAATCCTACCAACTCGTCATCGTCGAAAACCGGTAGATGCCGGATATGCCGTTCGGTCATCAGTTCCATGGCCTTGTTGACGGAATCCTGTGGCGAGCAGTGGATCAGATCAGCGGTCATCAGTTCCGATACCGCAACATCGTGCAGATCAGCACCGTACGGTCCCATGCCGCCGACAATATCGCGTTCAGATAAAATTCCGACAATTTTCCCGCTATCATCTTCGACCAGCAACGCACCGATCTTATTGGCGCTTAATGCAGCTGCCGCGTCTGCGATGCAATCCTGAGCCTTGATTTTTATGAGGCCCTGACTCCTGCCTTTTAACAATTCGGCTAGTTTCATCTAGCTTACCTCTTGGGTTCGATGATTTGAGACCTGCCGGCACTCGCCCCGGCAGAAACGCTACTATATTACCTCATTACGGGCTGAACCGTAAAAATGGCGCGGAGGGAATAACCCAGGCCTGGTAGAACGGCCAGCACTACTTCTTCTCCCAGATTTTTCCCTGATGAATTTCGAGAGCTTGCAACATGGGGTAACGTTTTACCACACGTTTAATGTTCTTTGTGGGACGCATCGAAGTCATAAAAAATATTTCCCCGACTTCAGCTAAAACGCCTTTTCGAGATTCCATTCCCAGACTGACAAAAAGTTCTCCGAGATAGGCTGGAGTCCCGGGGCCAAATTCGAAAAATATCGATTCAATATTGGGCACAGAGTGTTTGTATTGATGTTTTTTATCAGATATCTCGATACCGGTAACCTGATAGCTGCCCGGGGGAATATCGAGAAAAACCATATGTTCGAGGGCTCCATTATCACCGCCCATTTGCTCGTAATCGAGGTTCGAACTGCCCAGTTCTGAACTATTATAAAAAGGATGTGAAAACGATTCCTGCGTTTCCAGGTTCAGTACTTCGAGGCTGCGCATTATGTGGTAGCTGCCATCGACTCGAACCAGCAATATGGCCAGACCATCCTGAACATGTGACAAGTCAGCTTGATCCGGTGTCAAAGCCTGCGGTCTCACCTGCTGCGACGCGCAACCGCCTGATAGAACACTGACCATTAACAACAATCCTGTTAACAGCCATTTCAAGCTTTGGTCCTGACGCATAAAACGGGCCTCTCCATATCTGATTGAGCAGTCGAATTTTTGCGTTAGACAGGATAATTGCAGAATGATTCGCGTGCCGGCATTGTAACTTTCGAAATACCGTCAAACCTCAAACTGCGATGAGTCGCTCGACTCGTTGTATCGACTTTAAGGCAGGGTATCTGCAGCCGTCGGCGAGAGGTTGCCGGAATTCAGATGCGACACGCCTGGACAAAGTCGCGACTTGCCCATCTTAAAATGGTTGGAGAAGTGAAATCCGGGTGTTTATACTTCCCGATTCCTGTTGTGAGAATAGGCACAGGCAAAATTAAGATTTCAGTATTTTTTGGCGACGTTGATAAAGACCAACCGCCATTCGGAGAATAGTCATGGCACAGTTTCCTGAGAAATCCAACGTCGTCATTATCGGTCTCGGCGGCATCGTCGGCGCATCGGTCATGCATCACCTGATAGAACGCGGCTGGGAAGACATCGTCGGTATCGACAAGACTTCGGTTCCGACCGACATCGGCTCAACCTCGCACGCGTCAGATTTCTGTTATGCCACCGATCACAGCAAATTCGTGTGCTATACCACCGCCTACAGCATTAACTTTTACGACAAAATGGGCCACTATGACCGGGTCGGTGGCCTTGAAGTGGCACGTACCGGTGACGACGACCGAATGATGGAACTCAAACGTAAGGTCGCTTCCGGAAAAGCCTTCGGTACCCGTGTAAAAATGATCAGCGCAGCCGAAGCCAAGGCACTTTTTCCCCTGCTCGAAGAAGACATGATCCAGGGCGCGATGTGGGACCCCGATGCGGGCCTGGTGAAACCCCGCTCGCAAACCGTTGCAGGAATCCTGGTTGATAACGCGGTCAAAACCGGCAACGCACAGTCTTTTGCCAATACCAACGCCACCGGCCTCGATATTCAGGACGGGCGCATCGTTGGAGTGGAAACCAGTCGCGGCTACATTGCCGCCAACCACGTTATCGTGTGCACCGGACTCTGGGGGCGTACTATCGCGGAAATGGCGGGCGAAGACCTCCCGGTGATGCCGGTCGATCATCCACTGACCTTTTTCGGTCCCTACACCGAATTCGAGGGTACCGGCAAGGATATCGGCTACCCGCTGATGCGCGATCAGGGCAACTCGGCCTATATGCGCGATACCGGCGACCCGAAAACCCCGGAAGGCGGTCAAATAGAATGGGGTTACTACGAAGAAAAAGAACCCCGCCTGCTACACCCGCGGGATCTTCCGGAAAAAGGTGAGACCCACTGGTCTCCTTCGCAGCGCGATCTCGAACTCGATCAAATCATGGAGGCGCTGGAGCGTGCGATGGAACTGACTCCGATCCTCGGCGAAATTGGTTACAACGAAAAGCACTCGTTTAACGGTCTGTTACAGGTGACCACTGATGGTGCGCCGTCAGTAGGTGAATCTGTACTAACCCGGGGGCTCTGGTACGCGATCGGGGTCTGGGTCAAAGACGCCCCCGGAATCGCCAAGGTACTGGTCGACTGGATGACCGATGGCGTCGCCGAGATGGACTTCTTCGGCATCGACACCGCGCGTCACTACCCGATTCAAAAAACGCCGTCCTATATTTACGATCGCTGCTACGAATCAGCGTTCAAAATTTATAACCCCGCCGTGCACAATCGCGAACCATATTCCAGGGGTCGAGGTTTGCGCCGCAGCGCATTCTGGGCGCGCGAACAGGAACTGGGCGGCTATTTTATGGAACTGTCTGGCTGGGAGCGCGCGCATGGGTACGCCTCCAACGAGCACTTGCTGGAAAAATTCGGCGATCGCGTGCCGGTTCGCGAGCACGAATGGGACAACCGCCATTTCTGGCGCGTATCCAATGCAGAGCAGCTTGAGATGTCGGAAAACGCCGGCATGATCAACCTGTCGCATTTCGCCGTGTACGATGTCATGGGTCCCGACGCTGAAGCGCTGATGGAATACACTTGCGTCGCCAAAGTTGGTGGCGACACCCCAATCGGCAAGGGTGTTTATACTCATTTTCTCGACAAACGCGGTGGTGTGCGGGCTGACCTCACAGTGATTCGCCATGCCCAGGACCGCTTCCGGGTGATCGATGGTGCCGACGCCGGTCACCGCGACTACATCTGGCTCAAGCGTATG
>QIJI01000424.1 GCA_003231795.1 Gammaproteobacteria bacterium | reverse complement strand
AGGCGCCCCCGTCGACACTGCGGTGAACCCGATTGTTCAATTGCCACCCGGCAAGAGCGCCATTCAGACGGAGGTGGGTGTATTGGCTGATATCAGGCCGTCTGTTTCGAGCGGCATAAACCTGCAATCAGGTTTGAACAAAACCGGTAGCGAGTCGACTGGTGCGCACCTAAAGATTAATCTGCTCACACCGGTAACCCCGGTACCTGCCAGGCAGGCCGAGGCGGTACTTGTACAGGAACAGATAAAGCTGGAACGGATGAGCGATTGGACTGGAATTTTGCCACGCCAGTTACAGCCCGGGATTTCGTTACCGCGAGAACCATCACAACAGTTGCCGATCGAAACTCAATCAATGGAACTGCAGGCGGTGAAATCAGTGTCGCTGGCGACACGCCCGATTTTACCGATAGCGATCAATAAACCGGTTGCTCCCGATCCAACGCTCCCACTACAGGCGAGCGTGCCGGCTGACGAGGCAGCAGTTAAACCTGCGTTTCCCGAACTACCGGTAATCGCCAAAACAAGGGAAATGGCTGCCCTGGCTGCATTTGAATCATCTCAGCTCGAACAGCCCCAATTTGAATTAACACGAACCGCAATTCAGTCTCAGGGACAACAGGCTGGCATTGCGAATAATGCGATCACGGCAGTGCCGCTAGTGGCCGGCCCGCAAAACTCCGGTTTTGCATTGCCCACCCAGCCTCATGCAGATGCGTTAATTCTGGCACGTAATGCGGGTAGTACCGAGTGGGGTAATGGCATTGGTGAGCGGGTCAACTGGATGATTAACCAGAAGCTTAATAGTGCAACTATTCGGCTTGATCCGCCAGCATTGGGCAGGCTTGATGTGCAGATTCGACTGGCCGATGATGTTACCACCATCACGATTCAAACCCAGCTTGCTCAAACCCGGGATCTGGTCGAAGCCAGTGCTCATCGGCTGCGCGACTTTCTTCAGGAAAACGGCTATCAGAATGTCAATGTTGACGTTTCATACCGCCAGGAGCAGCACAATCGATCACAGCAGTCTACCGCTTCGGAAAGTGGCAGTCCCGACGATTCGGAGCAGGGTCATGAGCCTGATTCCGAAGATAAGCAGCCGAATCAATTTTTCAGTGGCGACGGCCTCGTTGACACTTTTGCCTGAACACCCCCTTTGGCGGCTTTCGAGCCGCTTTTTTTTGAATTCGCTTAACCGGTTAATTGACAGGTTATTGTCTTAGTGCCGGAAATCAGGCCGTCAAAATAATGCCTGATTGCTCGCATCTCTGGTTAAGTATTTGATTTAAATAGAAAAACAATATTGGCATAGGGATTGCTACGAGACAGGTAATAGTAAAAATGAGGAAATACTCATGGCGGAAGAAGAGATCAACGAAAACGCTGATGAAGAGGAGAAACCAGCGGGTGGTAAAAAGAAACTGATATTTATCATTCTTGGTGTGATTTTACTGATCGGTGGTTCGATTGGCGGCACTTTGATGATGGTAGGTTCGAGTACCGATACCGCGGATGCAGAAGTAGACGAGCCCGCTGAAGTTTCCTGGGACGATGCCACCTACATCGACTTGAAACCGCCGTTTACGGTTAATCTCGCACCCGATGACCCCGTTGGATTCCTGCAGATATCGATACAGGTACTGACCTTTGATGACGATGTCGCTGAAGAACTGGAAAAACACAAGCCGTTGATTCGAAACAACCTGGTGGTTCTGTTCGGACAACAGAATTCAGCCGATCTGCGGGTCATCGAAGGCAAGGAACGACTGCAGAAGTCAGCGCTCGAAACGGTACAGTCGGTGATCAATAAATTTGGTACAGGTGGCGAAGTTGACAACGTCTTTTTTACCAGTTTTGTAATGCAGTAGGGCCCGGTTTTGAGCACAGATATTCTCAGCCAGGACGAAGTCGACGCATTGCTTGGCGGTGTTGACGATGGTGATATCGAGACCGATTCGGACGCTGCAGATGATGGTTCAGCGAGCTCGTTCGATTTTAATAATCAGGAACGAATTATCCGGGGTCGTCTGCCGACGCTGGAAATGATCAATGAGCGTTTTGTTCGCTATTTCCGAATCAGCTTTTTCAACATGTTACGTCGATCACCGGAGATCTCGGTGAATGGCGTTGAAATGTTCAAATTTTCTGAATATATCCAGTCGCTATTTGTACCCACCAGTTTGAGCATGATCAAAATGTCTCCCTTGCGTGGTACGGGTTTGATCATGCTCGACCCGAAACTGGTATTTATTCTGGTCGATAATTATTTCGGCGGTAACGGCAGTATTCACGCCAAGATTGAAGGACGTGAATTTACTCATACCGAATTGCGCGTCATCGAAAAAGTAGTACATATCTGTTTCGTAGACCTTGTGAAAGCCTGGGAACCCGTAATGGCGGTTAATTTTAGCTATCACGAACATGAAGTTAATCCGCATATGGCCAATATTGTGAGTCCAAGCGAAGTTGTCGTGGTGTCCAAATTTCATGTCGAGTTAGACGGTGGCGGTGGCGATATCAACATCGTTTTCCCTTATTCGATGATCGAGCCCATTCGCAGTCTGCTTGACGCCGGCGTGCAAAGTGATCACGGAGATGTCGACGAGCGTTGGGCGGTTTTGTTAAAGCAGGAGCTGATGCATGCAATGATTAATGTTTCATCGATCTTTGTTGAAAAGAAAATTCCAGTATCCGATTTAATCAATTTTAAAGCCGGCGATATTATCCCGATCGATCTACCCGAACAGGTAATGGTGTTGGCTGAAGAAATGCCGATTATCAAGGGTCAGTATGGTGAATACCAGGGTAGTACAGCAGTTAAGGTCGAGGAAATTGTAGAGATATATGACCCAGAAAATCTCGATATCAAAAACGCTTTGGCGAAACAAAAATAGTCTGTAGGAGACTAATGATGAGTAATGAGACAGAACAGGCAGTTGATCAGGAAGAGATGTCCGACGATTGGGCCGCTGCGATGGAAGAGCAGACTGCTGACAAAGATAATGCGCAAGCCAATGAAGAAGCGCAGGATGTCGAAAATAACGCTGATATAGATTTCCAACAGGTTGCGGCGAAGCAACTAAGCGAATCGCCGGATACCAATTCGGGTGAAGTCAAACTCGATGTCATTCTCGACATTCCGGTTACCATCGCAATGGAAATCGGACGTACCCAACTCAGTATTCGGAATTTACTACAGCTCAATCAGGGGTCGATCGTAGAACTCGATCGTCTGGCCGGTGAACCGATGGATGTACTGGTGAACGGTACCCTGGTAGCCCATGGTGAAGTGGTGGTCGTGAATGAAAAGTTTGGTATTCGTCTGACCGACGTTATCAGTCCTGCTGATCGTATTAAAAACCTGCGCTAATGTTTCGACTTTTGACTTTCGTCGTGCTGTTCGGCACTTCTATTGCTGCGCAGGCTCAAACCGCGAATATTACCTCTCTGGAACCTATTTCGTCGCCATATTTGCTGAAACTGACCGGGGGCCTGATTCTGGTAGTGGCGCTGATATTCCTGTTTGCCTGGTTGCTTAAAAAATTCAATCTGAACCAGCATTCGCAAAACGGCCTGATTCGTATCATCGCCGGACTTTCGATAGGAACAAGGGATCGAATCGTATTGATACAAGTTGGGGAAGAACAGATATTGCTCGGTTTGACGCCTGGTCGTATCGAGAAGTTGCACAGCCTGTCGCAACCTGTTGAGGCTCCGGGTGAACAAGCTGTGAGCTCGGTATTTGCCGAGAAACTGCAGCGTTTAATGGGGGATCGGACATCGTGAAAATTATGTCGGGATTATTTCTTCTGCTGCTTATTCCCGAGGTACAGGCCCAGTCCGTCGGGATACCCGCTATTTCAATCGATGGTGGTAATGGCGACGGGCAGACTTACTCGGTAAAATTGGAAATACTGGCACTGATGACCGTGCTGACAGTGTTGCCAGCTCTGTTACTGATGATGACTTCGTTCACGCGGATTATTATCGTGCTGTCGATTCTGCGTCAGGCACTGGGTACCGCTCAAACTCCATCGAACCAGATTATTCTCGGTCTGGCATTGTTTTTAACCCTGTTTGTGATGTCACCCGTATTTGACCAGGTAAACCTGGTGGCGGTACAACCTTATTTGAGTGGCTCGGTTACGGCCATGGATGCTCTCGGGCTTGCGACCGAGCCTTTCAAAACATTCATGCTCGCACAAACCCGCGAAACCGATATCAGGATGTTCGCCGACATTGCCGGAATCACTGAAATCGAGTCGCCCGAAAAAACTCCGCTGACTTTGCTGATGCCGGCCTTTGTCACGAGCGAGCTAAAGACCGCGTTTCAAATCGGGTTCCTGATTTTTATTCCCTTCGTCATTATTGATCTGGTGGTCGCCAGTGTCCTGATGTCGATGGGTATGATGATGTTGTCTCCGATGATTGTTTCGCTACCCTTCAAGCTGATGTTGTTCGTACTGGTTGATGGATGGGCGTTAATCATGGGGACCCTCGCATCAAGCTTTTTAGTGGGAGCCTGAATGTCTCCCGATACGGTCATCGACCTTTCACAACAGGCGCTCTATCTAATCGCCATGATTACCGCGCCGATGTTACTGTCGGCGCTGGCTATCGGACTGCTGATCGGTATGTTTCAGGCCGCGACCTCGATTAACGAACAGACACTGAGCTTTATTCCAAAGTTGATGGTGTTATTACTTTCGATTTTGATCGCCGGCCCGTGGATGCTGAACCTGTTACTCGATTTTACCCGCCGTCTTTATATCTCGATTCCGAGTCTGATCGGCTGATTCATGGAATTTAACTTTGCTCAGGCGACTGCTTTCGTTGGTTCACTTGTCTGGCCGATGATGCGCATTGGTGCCATGTTGATGGCGATGCCAGTTATCGGTACCCGACTGGTCCCGACCCGGATCAAGATCATTTTGACTTTTGTGTTGTCGGTGCTGGTATTACCGCTGTTACCGGAGGTACCGCAGGTTGAAGCGCTATCGGTTCAGGGGCTATTGATTTCGGTGCAACAAATTCTGATTGGCCTGTCGATGGGATTCACGATGCAACTGGTGTTCGGTGCGCTGATGATTGCCGGCGAATCCATTGCAATGAGCATGGGCCTGGGTTTCGCATCCATGGTCGATCCAACTAATGGAGTCAACGTTCCGGTGATATCGCAGTTTTTTATTATTATCGGTACCTTGTTGTTTCTCGCGCTGGGAGGTCATTTGACCTTGATACAGCTAGTCGTGAGCAGTTTTCAAAGCCTGCCCATTTCACCGAGCGGGGTAGAGCGTGACAGTTACTGGGCACTTTTTTCCTGGGGTAGTCAAATGTTTATCGGGGCACTCTGGGTTGCCATTCCAGCGTTGATTTCGATGCTGGTTATAACGCTGTCGATGGGTGTCATGACGCGTGCAGCGCCTCAGTTGAATATCTTTTCGGTCGGCTTTCCAGTCACCATGTTCATGGGCTTCATTATTCTGATTCTGGTGCTCCCCGGATTTCTGCCACGTATCAATCAAATGATGCTGCAGGCGATGCAGTTATCACAGTCGATTGTGACTCCTTAAGGAACGCAGGCGATGGCAAACGAAAGCGAAAACGGTCAGGAAAAAACGGAACAACCGACGCCGAAAAAACTGCTTGATTCGAAGAAAAAGGGCCAGGTCCCACGTTCCAAGGAACTCAATTCAATGACTGTGATGGTGTTTGGCGCCATCGGCCTGCTGTTCATGGGTGGGTATATGATCAACCACATATCCAACTTAATGGCACAGGGATTTACCTTGTCACGACGCGACGTGTTTACGCAGGCTGCCATTTTCGAAAAATTCGACCTTGCCTTGTCTGGAGCAATGATGGCAATCGGCCCATTTGTATTTTTAATGACCGTCGTCGCATTATTTACGCCGCTAGCGATTGGCGGCTGGACTTTCAGCCTGGATGCGCTCGCGTTCAAAGGCGATCGAATAAATCCAATCAGCGGTTTCAAGCGCATATTTTCGAGTAAAGGACTGATGGAGCTGGTCAAGGCACTGGCCAAGTTTCTGGTGGTATCGGTAGTTGCGGCTAGCTTTCTGTGGACAAAGTCCGATGACTTTCTCGGCCTCGGATCGCAGCCCCTGGTGTTAGCAATGGAAAATGGTGCCTGGTTGATCGGACTGAGTTTTCTGGTGGTGTCTTCGACGCTGATTTTGATCGCCGCAATCGATGTGCCGTTCCAGTTATGGGATCACGCACAGAAACTGAAAATGACCTTGCAGGAAGTACGCGACGAAATGAAGGATACCGAGGGAAAACCCGAGGTCAGGTCAAAGATTCGACAATTGCAACAGGAAATGGCGCAACGCCGAATGATGGAGGCGGTGCCCGAAGCGGATGTCATTATCACCAATCCGACTCACTATGCAGTGGCGTTGAAGTACAACCACGACAATATGGCCGCGCCGCGGGTTCTGGCCATGGGTAAGGATTTGATTGCACTCAAGATTCGTGAAATTGCCGTATTCCACAATATCGAAATTTTTGAAGCACCTCCCCTGGCGCGTGCGCTTTACGCGAACTGCAACATCGATCAGGAAATTCCGTCACATCTGTTTTTTGCGGTGGCACAGATTCTGGCCTTTGTATTCCAGTTACGGATTGCGCGCACTAACGGAACTGAAATCCCGCTGCGCCCCGATCCTTACATGCCGACCGACGAGGAAGCCTGATGTCCAGTGACATCCTGGGAGTGAAAATGAGGTCTTTCAATCTGCAAGGGTTGGGGGCAGCGGTTGTGGTCATCCTGATGTTGGCGATGGTGGTTGTTCCACTGCCACCGATGGCACTGGATCTGTTGTTTACTTTCAACATCACCTTCGCTCTGGTGGTGTTGCTGGTTTCGGTGTACGCGTTAAGACCGCTCGATTTCACGGTTTTCCCTACTATTTTGCTGATTGCGACCTTGCTACGTCTGGCATTGAACATCGCCTCAACCCGTGTGGTGCTGCTCGAAGGACACACCGGTACCGCCGCCGCCGGCAAAGTGATTGAAGCCTTCGG
>QIJI01000412.1 GCA_003231795.1 Gammaproteobacteria bacterium | reverse complement strand
AGCCACAGGTATAGTGTGCCGATATCTTTATGGTTTGTTGTCGTAATCCAGCGCATCAAACCCTTGGCTGGGCCGTGATGATCGTGATCGTCGTGGGCGTCGTCTTGTGTGGTTTCGGTATACATCTAAATCCTCTTATCTTGCATTCTTGATGGCAGATGGCTGAATCATGTCACCCACACTGTTGCCCAAACTGTTGCGCTCGTAGGTAATAACCGCGGCCAGATCAATATCGTTAAGCTGGGACTTGAACGCCTGCATTGAGGTACCGGCTACGCCGTTGACCACCATATTGGTATGTTCAGCTATATCGCCATTCACAATCGCACTACCGGTCATCGCCGGGAAAGCGCCCGGGATACCAGCACCCGTCGCTCCGTGGCAGGCAGCACAATTGGCCTGATAAACCATTTCGCCTCGTGCCATCAGGTCTTCCATCGAAAATTCCAGTTCAGCCTGCGCCGCCGCCGCTTCGGCTTCGGCTTTCTTGCCGGCCAGCCACTTTTCATATTCAGGCTGGGTTACGGCCTCTACCACGATCGGCATGAATCCATGATCTTTTCCGCAGAGCTCGGCGCATTGACCACGGTAAGTTCCGGGTTCTTCGATAATTGCCCAGGAATCGTTTATAAATCCGGGAATCGCGTCCTGTTTTACCGCCAGATCGGGCACCCACCAGGAGTGAATAACATCATCCGAATTAAACAGAAAGCGAATTTTCTTGTTGATCGGCAATACCACCGGTTTATCAACTTCGAGCAGATAATTTACATTGCCGACAGGGTCGCGAATAACATCACGGCTGCTTTGCGCAAGCGAGCTTATGAAGCTGACACCTTCGTCGACGTAAGTGTATTTCCATTTCCACTGAATACCCGTGACCTGTAAATTTATATCGGCATTTGTCTCGGCGTCTTCGAGATCAAGCAAGGTACTGGTCGCTGGAATCGCGATACCGATCAGAATTACCAATGGGATCACCGTCCAGATGATTTCTACCGTAGTGCTTTCGTGGAAGTTGGCCGCGATCGCGCCCCTGGATTTACGGTGATAAAAGATGGAAATGGCCATTATAGTAAATACAACAACAGCGATAATGACACTGATCCAGAAAACCAGCATATGCAAATCGTAAATTTCACGCCCCAATCGGGTTACGCTTTTGGTCATATTGAATTTGAGCTCGGCCTGTGCTGACGATGCCAGGAACAGCGCAACCAGCCCAGCCAGAAACACTGACCAGTGCCTGAACAACTTGTCAAAATTCATTATCTACCCCCTTGAACATATGACCGCTATAATGTAAGCCCATCATGTAGCATATACCGGCATTTAAAAACGAAGTTTACCATCCTAATTCAACATTCAGACGGCGCTGAAAACCCCTGCAAATTATACAGTCTTTCAATTTAAACGCTAGAGAGCTTCTGATTAATTCCGGATGAATCGGGTGGTGTTTCAAAATGCCGGAGCGCCGGACCGTTCAGTTCAAGGCGTGAAACGTCAGTAAATGTACACCCCGGTTCTCGGCTCTGGCTCCTGCCACCCTACCCCGAAGCGTCGGACCGCCTTGCACACACAGAAAAATCACTATTTTTAGAGATACCCTATCGATACTTTATTATAGAAACCAGCCTCTGATGAACACTCTGGCATAGTGATCGGCCAGCAGAAAAGCGAACAGCCAGCCCAGATAGAAAATCGAATAACTGAAGGTCTTCATCGCAATCACATCCGGATGTTCTTCCCGATATAACTTGATTGCGTAATATAAAAATCCAATCCCCAACGCGATTGCACCGGACAGGTAAATCAAGCCGGACATATGCACAATAAACGGCATCATGGTGACTACAAAAAGCAGGACGGTATACAGCAGTATCTGAATCTTGGTGAACAGCACGCCATGAGTCACTGGTAACATCGGGATTTTAGCTTTTGCATATTCTTCGCGACGTCGAATTGCCAGTGCCCAGAAATGGGGAGGCGTCCAGATAAAAATAATCAGGAATAACAACAGTGCTTCGGTGTCCACAGTTCCGGTTACGGCGGTCCAGCCGAGTAACGGCGGTGCCGCGCCGGCTGCCCCACCCAGTACAATATTCTGTGGCGTGGCTCGCTTCAAATACATGGTATAGATCAGGGCATAGCCGACGAGCGAAAAAAATGTCAATAAGGCGGTTAGATAATTGACAAATACCACCAGCATCGCAATACCAAGTGTACCGATGGCAAGTGCAAAAATTAACGCTGATTTCTGGTCCAGCTCACCGCTAGCCAGCGGTCGATTACTGGTGCGCTCCATAATACGGTCGATATGTTCATCAACGACATGATTAATCGCCGCACCCGATGCCGCCGAAAGCCCGATTCCGAGCAGGCCAAACACAAATATATCAAGCGACACAGCACCTTCGGAGGCCAGCAACATACCAACCATCGCGGTAAACACAATCAAAAATACAACCTTTGGCTTGGTCAGGTTGTAGTACCGTGTCCAGGAACTAAATGTAATAGTGCTCATTATAATAGCTTGTCTTTTACGAGGTAATTTCTTAAAGGGTCCAGGCCGAAGGCGGCCTTTATACAGCCTGTTCGGTCCGGGTTCAATTGCCCGATGATACTACTTCATTGATAGAGTACCAAACCCTACCCAATCTGGGATAACTTCATCAGATTGCGAATATCCTCGAGCACACGATTCTGATCACTATCCGCCGGGTAGTGCATCATCAGGTTATTGGCCGGATCGACCAAATACATTTTGGCAGTGCTTCCGACCGGCCCCTGTCCCGGAAGTTGAAACTGCCGGTAAAGATCATCATCGGCAAATTTATCGATCACAACCAAATCCGGATACTCGCGCAGAAACTCCAGCAGATCAGCGCTCACCGGTTCGGCGCTGACCAGCACATTCTGCAATCGACTGGTATTACGGCCCTGCAAAATTCTGATCTGGCGCATGTAAAACAGATTGGTCCGGCAGGCCTCATCGCAACTGCCCCGGGTAAATAGTAAAAAACTCCATTTGTCGTCAAAACCCGACTCCAGTCGTTTACCATCAATGGTTTGCAAAATTGGCCAGTCCAGTTTTTTGACCGGCTGCACCAGCTCACCATAATTGCCGCTTTCGGGGCGTATTTCAAATACGTAAAATGCTAACCAGCCGCCGATATAGGGCGATAGAAACACCACTATTAGCGCCAGAAATTTAACCCGGTACCAGATCACTTTTTTGGTTTCCTGCTGTATCATTCTACTTTCCGCAAATTCAATATTATAAACAAAGCCACCGCAATTATGGCAAACAAGAACCATTGCACCGCGTAGGCCCTATTTTTTTCAGGGTCGGCCCAAACCGGTTTCCACGCACGAATATAATGCCCGGGCTGATCGGGTTCCAGTCTTAATACCAGCGGCAGCAGCTGAGGTGAAAACTGCGCCTGCAACGCTTCAATATCAATGTAGGGAATAACCAGCGGCCATTGGCCCGACAGACGCAACTCACCCAGGCGAAAACCACTGCTATCAGGAAAACTGGCAATGCCGGTTAAAGGACCTCCAACTTTGGCCGGCTTGAGCGCTGGCAGATTTTGACGGGAGCCTCCCAACGCAACCCAACCACGATCAACCAGAATGATCTGTTGTGAGCCTGCTAATTTGAACGGTGTCAGAACAATGTATCCGGCCGCTCCCCGATGCAATTTATTGTCGACATAAAAACTGTGCTCGAGGTCGAATTCACCCGTCACAATCAGTCGACGAAACTCGATATCGGCAAGATCGTCTCCGGCATCAAATTGTCGCGCCGGTTGTGCCAGTCGTAATTTATACCGGTCAACTATCGTCCCTTTATAATCCGCCCGATCAAGTTGCCACAGGCCCAGTATTATAAACAGAGTGACGCCACCGAGGGTCAAAAATATCGACCATAAAGCAGGTCTGAACTGTCGACCGGCAATTATCATATCGACAGTACCCAGGGTTCGCGTAAACTAGCCTGACGCGTATTCATGGCTCGAAATTCGATGGTAAAAATCATAATCGTAGTACTACTCGGGCTCGTTCTGCTCAGCCTCGGAGCGGGCATGTTCAGCATGATCAAGGATGGTGCCAATTCAAGTCGGACGGTTAAATTTCTGACGCTGCGCATTACCTTATCGGTTCTGGTTTTCATTTTTATTGCGGTGTCATTCTACATGGGCTGGATTCAGCCGCATGGGATTGTGCCTTCCAGATCATGATATCTACACATCATACGGCACGGCCCGGACGGACGTGCCGCCCGAGCCAGGCATGGCCATAGACAACTTCATACGAGGCAACAAATTTACCCTTGTCATATCCGTGATCTCGATAACTCTGCTCCAGTCGGTTGAACTGGCCCGGGGTCATCAGCCCGCGGCGCCGACCGACCTCTGCATTACTGGCACCAATATTTTTTAAATCGTCCAGCAGTGGGCGAAATTCAGCATATTCCATACGAATAATCTCGGCATCAACTACTGGCTGGGCAAATCCTGCAGCCAGCATCGCATCGCCGACATCATGCATATCAACGAAACGGTGTACATGTGGGTGCGGGTCCAGTGCCTGCCAGCTCGCGCCTAACTCGCGCAAGGTCCCGGGTCCAAAACTCGAAAACAGTAACATCGCGCCGGGTTTAGCAATGCGCGCCAATTCTCTGAAGGTCGCCGCCAGATCATTACTCCACTGCAGCGCCAGTGACGAAAACAACAGATCGAAGCTCTGATCGGCGAAGGGTAATTGCTCCATATCGGCATTGACCAGGCGTTTTTTTGACCAGAACTTATAGTTGTCACGGGACTGCTGCAGCATTTCCCACGCGATATCTGTGCCGATCAGCCGAGCGCGGGAATAGGTTTTTTGCAGCCCGCGTATGCCTTTACCGGTGCCACAACCAATATCCAGTATTGTCGCCGGGTGGTGACGGATATAGTGTAATCGCTGCAATAACCTGTCAAGCACCTCTTCTTGCAATATAGCCGATTTATCGTATCTTTTAGCAGCACGATTGAAGAACTTTTTCACAGACTTCTTATCCAGACGTGGTGGATTGAGCAGGTCCAACGTTACTCCCGGTGAATAATTGAGTATCTTTAAAAATGCGCCTAGTTTAGGTATATCTACTAGCCAGATCGAGACTGAGCAGACTTACAACATCGCGGCAATTTGCGCCGGATGCGATACAAAAGGCGCATGCGCTGCACCGGCGACGGATTCTACCTGAATCGCGGGAGCAACATCATGAATTTGTTGCTGCAGGCTAAAAGGTACTAACCGGTCGCGTTCCCCAAGTATCAATTTTACCGGTTGCTCGAGACTTGCGAGGTCGGTTCTGGCATCTTCGGTTTTAAGTAATTCGAGTCCGAAACCCAGAACTTCGAGATCCGGATCGGACATTGCCAGTATCTCCCGCGTCAGCGACCGGGTCATGTCACGCGCACCTGCATCACCTTGCATTTGTAGCGCCAGAAATCGCCGTAACGTGGGTCGCCAGTCTTGCATCAGATCACTGCAGAAGGTTTCAAAAACAGAGCCGTCAACAGCACATTCCCAACCGGGCTTTTTTACGAAACAGGGATTACAGGCAATCAGGGTGAGTGAAGCGAACTTTTGCGGGTAGCGTAACGCGAGCCCGATTGCATATAGCCCTCCTAGCGACCAACCGACCAGGGATCCAGCGGGTAAATCCGTCTGCATTAATTCGAGTTGACACTCAAATGACGACTCGCCAGGCCAGAGACTCCCCCGATAACCTGGCAACCCTGGCGCTACCCAGGAGCGCGAGCCCAGTTGTTGCAGTAACGGTTCAAACAAGCGCGCGCTCATACCCCAACCATGGAGAAATATTAACGGGTGATCTTTCATTGCACCATTGTAATTCATTCACGGGCTTTCCCTAATCTGGTAGAGTTGCGTCACCCACGCTTACGAAAAATCATGCTCGAATCCAACGCCCTAATTTTATTCGCCTACATGCTCGGATCAGTTTCGTCCGCCATATTGCTAAGCAAGCTAATGGGGTTTGATGACCCGCGCAGTGGAGGCTCAAAAAACCCCGGTGCTACCAACGTATTGCGAATTGCCGGAAAAAAGGCGGCCTTTTTCACTCTGCTCGGCGACTGTCTGAAAGGGTTGATCTCGGTATTGGCTGCTCGATTTCTGGAAGCCGATCCATTCATTGTGGCAATGACCGCTTTCGCCGCATTCAGTGGTCATTGCTTCCCGATTTTCTTCGACTTTAAAGGAGGCAAAGGTGTTGCGACCGCGATTGCCGCCACGGTCGCTTTCGACTGGATTTCGGGTTCGATTCTGATAGCAACCTGGCTGTTGTTGGCAAAGGTTTTCAAGATCTCTTCGCTGGCAGCGATCATCTCGTTCAGTTTGCTGCCAGTCGTGGTTTACTGGCGCTTCCAGAGCCTCGCGGTTACCGCTGTATTCGTGGTTCTGTCGCTGATTTTAATCTGGCGTCACCGTGGCAACATTCAGCGCATGATAAGCGGCACCGAGTCCTGATCTAGCAGGCTGTTGAAAAAGTCTCATGCGGCCCATGGCAGCGTGAAAAAATTGGCTCAAAATGCTCATTTACACCGTGTAAACTGCGCTTTTTCGCAAATTTTTGCCTTGCCCTGCACACACCTGAGCCATTT
>QIJI01000015.1 GCA_003231795.1 Gammaproteobacteria bacterium | reverse complement strand
TCCTTATATGTCACTCGGCATGATGCTGGCAGCACAGGTTGAAGGTATGGTTAACAAACTCGATCCGGGCCAGTCACTGGACGAAGATTTGTATGTAATGGAAGAATCCGAAAAGGCCAAACGCAATTTAACACCACTACCGCGCAACCTGCTGGAAGCAACCGAGCATCTGGGTCAGAGCGAGCTCGCAAAGAAGGTTATGGGTGAAGCAATGTTACGCTCATTCGTTGGATACAAAATTGACGAATGGGAACGTTATCACCAGGAAACCACCGATTGGGAAGTCAAAGAGTATCTCAGGCTGTATTAGTGCTTTTTCAATGAGCACAGACTATTCGGTTTTCCATCTTGCAGATTTTGTGCTGCAGTCGGGTGTTGTCATGCCCGACTTGCAGCTCGCTTACAGGACCGATGGCGAACTGAATGCAGCGGCTGACAATGTCGTTGTACTGCCAACCTTCTATACCGGCAGCCACCTGCGCAACGAAGGTTATTTCGGACCCGGCCGGGCCATCGATCCGGCAAAACACTTTGTAGTCTCGGTCAACCTGTTCGGTAATGGTATTTCGTCATCACCCAGCAATACGCCGGCGCCATTCAATGCGGCTAACTTTCCGGTCATTACCCTGTTCGACAATATTCGCGCGCAATATGAGCTGTTGACCCAGACACTTGGCGTAAAACAGATCGCGCTGGTCACGGGCTGGTCTATGGCAGGATGCCAGTCGTTTCAATGGGGCGCGCAATACCCGGATTTCGTCAACGCAATTCTGCCCTTTTGCGCATCGGCGAAAACTGCCGAGCACAACATTGTTTTTCTCGAAGGCGTTAAGGCAGCGTTGCAGGCCGATGCCGTATACGACAACGGTCGCTACAGTGAAACACCCGTTAAAGGCTTAAAAGCCTTCGGGCGAATTTATGCAGGCTGGGCCTTCTCGCAAACCTTTTATCGCAAGCAAATGTATCGCCTGAAAGGTTTTGATACCGCCGAAGCGTTGTTGCAGGACTGGGAACAGGATCACCTGGAATGGGATGCGAATGATTTACTGTGCAAACTAAAGACCTGGCAGCTCGGCGACATTAGCGCCAACGATCAGTATCAAAATGATTTCAAGGCCGCATTGAGGTCAATCAAGGCGAAAACCATCGTCATCGCCTGTGACAACGACCTTTATTTTCGCGGCGAAGACAACCAGCTCGAAATTGAACATATTCCAGATAGCGAACTCAGAATTTACCAATCACCCTGGGGACATTGCGTGGCATCCCCCGGTAACGACCCCGAATTTGAAAAGTATCTCGATCAGGCAATTTCCGAATTGCTGAATTAAAACTTAACTCTCTAACTGGAGAACAACATGACTGCACCAAGCGTATTTAGAATTGCCGATATACAGGATCGCATCGACAACCTGCCGGAAAACGGCACTTACATCAAACCTTTTGTCACCGCTGCAATCAGTGAATCCATGGCGGGCGGCATCAACTGCCTGAACAAGATTTCTGTGCCCTGGGATCTAACCTGCGACGAAATGATTTATTGCCTGCAGGGTACTTTTCGCCTGGTGGTCGAAGAAATCAGTTATGAACTGAATCCGGGTGATTTGATGTATGTCCCGAAAGACAATCACGTTAAATATGAATGTGATGACAAATGTGTCATCTTTTATACCGCCTACCCGGTCGACTGGAAGCAACGCGCTGGAATTACCCACGTTCCCGGAATCGACGCTGACGAAATGCCCGCACCTTACGAGCAGTGATTCTAAAAGAAATTATAGAAACTTACCTAAAAGGCTGGGAGCTCGGCGACGGTGCTCTCAGCCTCAGCGTTACCGCTGACAGTTTTTGTTACGACGACCCGAACACGGGACGAATTTCGAGAGATGGGTTAGTCCAATTTGTCGAAGACTTTAAAACTGCGGCAATTGAAATGGGCGGCGAAGTCAACGCCAACCCGTTTTTGCAGTACACCGATGTCGTCATCAAAGACGATGTCGATCCAGCAATCGTCTGGTGCTGGTGGCAAGCAGTCGGCACCGAGTTACAGGGCTGTGCGCGAATTCTTGCGAATGAAGACGGTGTATTGCACGAAAAAATAGCCTATTTTTCACGCCTACCCGACTAGCCCGCAGCAGGGGGTCTGGAGCAATGTTGACTGTTAACCTGCCTGGGAGTGGAACTGAATCGGGTTCACTGACGCCTGGATTCTTTATTTACCTCAGTGAAGTGACCTCAAACTGGACACACGTTGTTGCATTCGCCGATCGACACTCCGATTACGACGATCTGCCATAGTGATCCGACGTGATTCATCGGACAAGTTAGGTAACACGACGGAGCGCCGGTCTCCGAAGAGACGTCGATCACGTATTGTAACGCGCCGATCAACCGTTTCGTTGGCATAATACACTTGGAGAACCCCCCGATTACCCTGTAAATCCGAAACAATAAGTTATTTAAATTTAGTAACTTATATCCGATATATAAAGTATTTTATGAAGTTATATGTAAAAGTCAAACGAACCCGCTGTCTATCTTTTAGGAGGATTATGAAACAACCCAGGCCTCATACAGTTCGGCGAAGTTCACTGAATCTCATTGAGTATGAAATCGCGAAATGCCTGTACTCCGGGATCTTCTGCTTTTTCTTTCGGGCAAACCAGGTAGTAGGAAAAATTTGATGCGATGCTGATTTTAAACGGCTTAACAATTTTCCCCGTTTTCAGATCATTCTCTATAAGCGATAACCTGCCCAACGCAATTCCCTGACAGTTTTCAACTGCTATCCCGAGCGAGTTACTGTCGTTCATGACATTTCCCGATTGTGGATCAACGTCATCCACGGCGGCGGCTTCGAGCCATAAGGTCCAGTCTTCATAATTGTCTTCATGTAACAAATTATGATGCCTGAGATCTGAAGCTGTTTTTAACGGGTGTTTACCTTCAAGCACCGAAGGATGACATATCGGACTCTGCTCGAGCGGTAATGGCAGTTTTGTAACTAGCCCCGGCCAGTCACCATTGCCACCCCTTATCGCAATATCGACTCCGTCAGTAGTGAAGTTTGCGTTTTCCAGGGTGTGATGAATATTTAACTGAATTTCGGGATAGGCACTCCAGAAATTACCCAGGCGTTGAATTAACCATTTACTGGCAAAACTGGGCGTCACACTGACCGCGACAACCCGGGTCTCGCTATCAGTTTTGATTTGATGGATGATATTTTCGAGCCGGCCGAAACTTTCACTGGCTTCAGGTAGCAGTTTCTTTCCCGCATCCGTTAGCGTAATCGTTTTTCCTGAACGATAAAAAAGTTTTACCCCCAACTGAGCTTCCAATGTCTTTATTCGATGACTGACAGCGGTTTGAGTCACGTTCAACTCCTGTGCAGCAGCACTAAAACTCATCAGTCGCGCGGCAACTTCGAAACCTCTCAACCCTGCTAGCGATGGCAATGACCGCAGTTTAGTATGAAATTTATTCATAATTAGATGCAATTATATCCCTTTAACGAATCAGGTAAACACCTTATCTTTCATCCTTCGCACTCACTGGAATTACCAACTGGCATGAATTTAAATTGGGTAACATTCGAACCTCGGGGAAGTGACCTATGACACAAAAAATACAACAGAGAGCGGTTGCATTGGAGCTGGATAAAGGGTCCTCGGTCAAGCGCATGGTTAGCAATGCGCCATGCAGGCATCGACACCTCTATTCCGGGATTTGGAAAACTTTTAACGCCTGGAAAACCAGCATGACGGTTTCAATTTTTTACCACCCAACAATCTTAGGAATAATAAAATGCCCGATTTCAAAGTAGCTTTAATGACCGGTACAGGACAGGGTATCGGTGCTGGTTGCGCACGTGAAATGGCCAAAGCAGGTTATAAAGTTTCATTAATGTCGCCCTCGGTCCGTAGTGTAGAACTGGCTCAGGAACTCGGTGGTATTGGTCGCAGGGGATCGGTTCTGGAGGTTGATGATCTGCAAGCTATGGTTGACGACACGATGAAGGAATATGGTCGTATCGACGCGGTAGTCAGTAACATGGGGCATGGTGGCAGTGTGCCGGAGGCGATCAAGACCGTGGGATTTGATCCCGAATTCGACGGCCCGCTACTGGAGCATAGCGACGACCTATGGCATGAAAGCCTTGATATGTACGTGCTCAATGTTGTCAATCTCGCACGAATCGTGACCCCGATTTATATTGAGCAAAATGGAGGGGCCTTCGTTAATATTTCATCGATGAATACGATTGAACCCAGGGCTCCTTACCCAATGAGTATGTTGCGCGCAGCACTGCACAGTTTCTCAAAATTGTACGGAGATCGTTACGCAAGATATAACATTCGAATGAATAATCTGTTACCCGGCTTTTGTGAGAACGTTAATCTGTCCGAATTTGCACGCAGCTCAATCCCCGCCCAACGTCCCGCTACATTCGAGGAAATTGGCCAGACCTGCGTATTTCTCGCATCTTACGAAGCAAGGTATATCAACGGGCAAAGCATCCTGTCCGATGGCGGCATGAACCGGGCAGTCCGGTAATATAGCCGCAATTTGAGGCTGATGATCAAGCAAAACGATCGATCCTGTCGAACCTGGCTTTATCCAAAGTAGCGACAATTCGGGAACTGTTACGACTTCGTTGCATTCAGGTAACGCATTGGGGTGGTTCCAAGGCAGCGTCTGAACATGGCGATGAAAGCACTGGTATTGTCATAGCCGATTTCCAGTGCGATTGCAGTAACACTTTCTCCTGTCATCAGAAGCTCAAGCGCATATGAAAGGCGACGTTGTTGCCGCCATTCGCTGAAAGTCATTCCGGTTTGATTCGGGAACAAACGCACAAGCGTTCTTTTACTGGCACCCACTGCTTTGGCAAATTCGTCCAGGTTTCGAGAATCGGCAGGGTTATCAATTAGCGCCTGAGTGACCCGACTCAATCTCGGATCAGCAGGCAATGGCAGTTTCAGAGAATCGATTGGTTGCGAGGGAATTTGATCCAGAATGACTGCAATGATTCTTGACTGGGGGCTATCCGGTTCAATTTCGGGACCCGCTGCAACGGCCGCTACAATGAGTTCCCGTAACAAGAGAGTCACTTGTAATACGTAAACCCCATCCGGCAGACCCATAGCGGCGCGGGAATCGATATACAGCGTACGCAATTTGACCGGGCTGTGGACGCTAATTTGATGCTCTATACCTGGGGGCATCCAGACTGCGCGCTGCGATGGAACGGTATACGAAGCACTTCGGGTTGTCACTATCATAGTGCCGGAACTGGCATACACCAATTGCCCTCGTCGGTGACTATGAAACGGCAGAACATTTCCTTTTTCCAGATCATGGCCATAGGCAATGACCGCCTGCGGAAGCGCTTCAAAATCTTCCAGTTTGTCATTGAGTTGGATATAGTGTTGGCGTGTTTGCGGCATTTATTGTCCTTGTAGAATAAGTGCGCCAAGGCAGTTTGTTTCAAAATAGCCCCATAGTCAAATGCAGGAACCCTCTTATGTATCGCAGTCAGGGCAAATTTCTTTACCTCAATCCGGGGCATTTTCTGGTTCATTTGTTTATGCCGATTTTTGCCTCGGTCGCTGCTTTTCAACTGCACAGCGAATATAGATTAATTCGAGATTTTGGTAATGCCTGAATTTTCTCTCATTTTGGGAGTGAACTAATTACCTGCCTGCAGCAATGTCCTGTAGTAATCTAGTATTCGAATCTCACCCTTGAGTTACTTCTCGCCCGGCACACCACCGGGCTTTTTTTTGCATTACAGCCGAACGCATACCCGCTCCCGATTGATTGCGACGCGACTGTTTCAAATTTGCGCTCCTGTAGTATTCTTACCGTGACAACCGTTATCGACGACTGACAACTACAAAAGCAGCATCGGTATTCGGACAAACAGTACGGAAATCACTACTGGAATCACGATCATGAGCAAATCCTGCGGCGAAGCACTGATGCATTTACTGGAATCCTACGGTGTAACCACTGTTTTCGGCATTCCCGGAGAACATACCCTCGAGCTTTATCGCGGCATCGAAGGGAGTAATGTCCGCGCCATTACTCCGCGCAATGAACAGGGTGCGAGCTTTATGGCCGATGGTTATGCGCGGGTCACCGGCGAACCCGGGGTTTGTACGATTATTACCGGGCCCGGCGTAACCAATGCCGCGACCGGCATTGGACAGGCTTACGCCGACTCGATTCCAATGCTGGTAATTTCGAGCGCCAATGACAGTCCTTCACTGGGCAAGGGTTGGGGACGGTTGCATGAAACTACCGATCTATGCGCGATTACAAAACCCATTACCGCGTTCAGCGCCATGGTCCACGACCCTTGTGAAGTGCCCGAACTAATCGCCCAGGCGTTTACCGTATTTCGGTCACGCCGTCCGCGCCCGGTACACATCGCGATTCCGATAGACGTTATGGAAATGCCGGTAACCGACAACTGGCTGGCTTACCAGATTCCCGCAATGCCAGTTCCTGCTGACGCGCCCATCTTCAGTGCCGCACAACTTCTGGCGCAATCATCGCACAGCGTCATCATGGTCGGCGGTGGAGCCCAGCATGCCAGCGCCGAAGTAACCCGACTTGCCGAATGCCTTAATGTGGGCGTTATCGCATCGAATGCGGGTAAGGGCATCGTCTCTGACAGAAACCCGCTAAGCCTCGGCGGTGGTGTGATCAGTCCGGCGGTGCAGGCATA
>QIJI01000383.1 GCA_003231795.1 Gammaproteobacteria bacterium | reverse complement strand
GATTCGTTAGCGGGCATTGTCGCCGATAACCAGGCCCACGCCCCGACCTTGATTATCGTGGGTGAAGTCGTGGCATTACACGACAGGTTGGGGTGGTATCGGCCCAGCGGAGAAATTAACTAGGGCACTGATTTTATAGTCACTGCCGGGAAGGGAACCCGAATTTTTATTGCTAGTCGAGGTCGTTTAACAGGCAATCGCGAGTTTCCCCGGTAACCTCAACCTGATAGGTATAAACGGAGTGTTGCACGCCAACGACCCATTTTTCCCCGTTTTTCAATGCCTGCGCCAATTCATCGTCGACTTCGATACGCAGGAAGTGCACTGCCGAGGTTTTATTTTCGGTTGACCGCTCTAGGTCTTCATCGGCTATCGACCAGATTTTATCGCGCTTGCCAATCTGCATCCAGACCAGGTCTTCGATGCCAATCATTTTTTCAAGTTGCGCCGCGCGTACCAGTGGATCCGAATACTCGATCATATAAGTGGCCTTGAAATTACGTCCACCCGGGATGAGTGGATTATAAGCCTCGAGTTCCTCATTGATCCCGTCGGCTTCAAATACCTTTTCGATGCGCAGCATTTCCTGAATCTGGTAGAGCAGGGTGAGACGATCTTCGAAATAAAGCGTGGTGTTGGGTCCAAGCGCAAGTTGGCGATTTTTTTTGTGGGCCAGAACCTGCTGGCGAAAATCGTCCCGTTCCTGAGAATACTGTTCGAGACTCAGCAGGTCATCGCGGGTAATTTGTCGGTTCATGTTAAATGTCATCGGTTAGACAGCCTGGGTTAGATGCCATAGGCCTGTCGTAGCAGGCTGATTGGGTGTTGGGTACTGCTGCCGTCGTTAAGTGCAGCCGAAATGTGATGACCCGCCATCGGGCAGTCACTGGTATAGGCGTCAGCTTGTGATTTTTTAACCCGCGCGGCTACCGGCTTTACAATTTTCATCGAAGTTTCGTGGAATTCCTGTTTGATGGCATAAGTGCCGTCGTGCCCGGAGCATCGTTCGATTGCCTCGACTTCGGTGTCTGGTATCAGGCTGAGAATATCTCGAGTTTTCGACCCGATACGTTGTACGCGCTGGTGACAGGCAACGTGATAACTGATTTTTCCGATTCCAGTGGCAAAATTAATGTCCAGTAGTCCTGCTTTGTGACGCTGCGCGAGGTATTCAAACGGATCGAAAAATGCCTGCTGTACTTTGCTGACATCGTTATCATCGGGGAACATCAAAGGCAGTTCCTGCTTGAACTGCAAGGTGCAGGAAGGAACCGGAGAGATGATATCCCAGCCGTCGTCGACCAGCCCGGCCAATAGGGGAATATTGTGATTTTTGAGCTTTTCGACCGCGTCCAGATTGCCCAGTTCCAGTTTTGGCATGCCGCAACACAGGGTATCGCGAACTACCATGACCGGGATTTTGTTATGTTCGAACACGGCAATCAGATCCTGGCCAATCCGGGGCTCGTTATACTCGCCGTAGCAGGTAGCGAAAATTGCGACCTTGCCTTGTGTTCTGCCGGCTGTCTGAATTTCGAAGTTACCCGGTTTATGCTTTTTGCTGCGTTTACTAAACGTATTGCTGTGATATTCGGGAAGCCTTGCGTCGGCATGCACGGCGAGTGAAGATTCCAGCAATGCGCGGGTGTTTTCGTTACGGTTGACCGCGTTAACGACATTGGCAACGATCGGAATGCTGGCAAAACTGCCGACCAGATCGGTCGAAGTAATGATTTTGTCACGCAGTCTGGCGCGGCCCTGCTTGTAACCGAGTGCTTTCGCGCGCAGCATCAAGTGAGGGAAGTCTACATTCCATTCGTGTGGTGGTACGTAAGGACATTTGGTCAGATAACACAGGTCGCATAAATAGCAGTGATCGATAACATTCCAGTAATCTTTCCGCTCTACTCCATCGACTTCCATAGTGGAGCTTTCATCAACCAGGTCGAACAGCGTAGGAAAAGCGTTACACAGGTTGACGCAGCGACGACATCCGTGGCAGATATCGAAAACACGTTCGAGTTCGTCGAAAACCGCAGTCTCATCGTAAAACGCCGGATCGTTTTGTCCGAGTGGATGACGAGTAGGGGCGTCGAGACTACCCTCGCGAGATGCAGTAGGCATGGGACTGTGAAATCAAGCACACCCGTACTGCAATGCTGCAGTACGGGTGAGGCTAATTACGCGTCGAGGTTATCCAGCGCCTTCTGGAAGCGATTGGCATGCGAACGCTCGGCTTTTGCGAGAGTTTCGAACCAGTCGGCAATTTCGTCAAAGCTTTCTTCACGGGCCATTTTAGCCATACCCGGGTACATATCGGTGTACTCGTGGGTTTCGCCGGCAATTGAAGCTTTCAGATTGTCTTCGGTTTTGCCAATCGGCAGGCCGGTTGCCGGATCACCGGTTTCTTCGAGATACTCGAGGTGGCCGTGTGCGTGACCAGTTTCGCCTTCAGCGGTTGAACGAAAAACAGCAGACACATCGTTAAAGCCTTCAACGTCAGCTTTGGCGGCGAAGTAAAGGTAACGACGATTGGCCTGAGATTCACCTGCAAATGCGTCTTTCAGATTCTGTTCGGTTTTTGATCCTTTTAAGGACATGATGCCTCCAGTGGTAAAAGTGGTTCAGGATTTCTGAGAAATTCCCGGGCGCCTATAGTAGCAATCCGGGGCTATAAATGTAGTTAATTTTATTTATACAATTGATTGCTATTAGCTATAACCAGGCCCTGGTAAAAAGCCACAACTGGCGTAGTTTTTAAAGTTGCAGGTGGATCTGCGGAGCTAATCTAATGTACCCGAAACACTCTGGTTACTGGGTTCGGCGATAGTGTTCGAGCTGGTGCCCGTCCGGATTTTCCAGATACAGGTCCCGGTTGTGTTCGGATTCAAAATAAATTACCAGGCTGTCGTCTTTATCGTTTTGAATCACAAAGGGCATGTTGATCAAATGCTCCAATGTAATGCCGGTAATCGGATCGGTAGTTTCTATGCGATACATGATACACCCCCGTATATTCTGCGTCGTTGCGACCTCATATATATAGCTTATTAGTGCGCTTTTAAAAGCAAAATGGAGTAAATAATAACGATTAATTTTGTTTTCACAGGCGAATCAAACGATTATCCTTGACTGCTCATAATGAAGTTAAATTGGCTTCAATAAGCTACTGAAATAACAGGTGAATATGAACAAATTTGATGTATATGCGGTTGGCAATGCACTGGTCGATATCGAGTACCATGCAAGCGTCGAACGATTGAAAGAGTTATCAATTGAGAAAGGCGTGATGACATTAATCGATGAGCAACGCCAGCATAGCCTGATACGCCAACTCGACGAGAGTCATGAAAAAATGACCTGCGGTGGATCAGCCGCCAACTCCATTATTGCGCTGGCGCAACTCGGCGCCAGTACCCATCTGGATTTCCGGGTTGCAAACGATTTGACCGGGCAGTTTTTTACCCGTGACCTGCATCACTCGGGTGTTCATTCCAGTCTCCAAAGCAAACAGTCTCCCGTCGGAGTGACTGGCAAGTGCCTGGTTTTCGTGACCCCGGATGCCGATCGCACGATGAACACCTTTCTTGGCGCTAGCGCCGACCTGGATAGTAGCGATATCGACGAAAATGCCATCAGTAATTCAGAATATGTATACATCGAAGGCTATCTAGCGAGCGCCGATAACACTCGTGATGCCGCGGTAAAGGCTCGTACCACTGCAGAGAAACAGGGCGTTAAAACCGCGCTGACTTTGTCGGACCCCAATATGGTCAAATTTTTTCGTGACGCGATGGAGACAATGATTGGCGATGGCGTTGATATGCTTTTTGCGAACGAAGAAGAAGCGCTCGAGTTGGCGGGTACTACCGATTTTTACCAGGCGATTCAGAAGCTCAAGGCAGTCGCAAAAAAGTTTGCGCTTACCCGTGGCAAGGACGGAGCGGTGGTTTATGATGGCAATGCAATTATCGATATTGCGCCGAATTCAGTTGAAGTCATCGATACCCTCGGCGCGGGTGACATGTTCGCCGGCGCTTTCCTTTATGGTCTGTCCAGGGGGATGAATTTTCAGCAGTGCGGCAATCTGGCTTCGCTGGCATCATCGAAAATTGTGACTCAATACGGTCCTAGACTTGAGGCTGAGCAGACACAAGCGATACTGAAAGCATATAATTCTGGCAATTAAAGCCCTGATCGTTAAAATATCGCCTTTTTTCAAATACCTGAACCTATGGATTCAGGTAATAGATAGCAACGTAGCTAGCGAAAACATAATTATGCAGCAAACCAAAGACCTTCGAATCATTGGCACCAAGGAAATCCAGGCACCCGGATCACTGATGGATGAATTGCCGTTGTCTGAAAAGGCGGCCAACACCATTACCGAGGCTCGCCAGCAAATTTATGACGTGCTCGATGGTAAAGACGATCGTCTGGTTGTGATTATCGGTCCATGCTCGATACACGATACTACCGCCGCGCTCGAATACGCGGATCGATTGAAGCTGCTGATCGATGAACTGAAACAAGATTTGATTATTATCATGCGCGTTTATTTTGAGAAACCGCGTACCACCGTTGGCTGGAAGGGGCTGATCAATGACCCCGATCTGGACGGAAGTTTTCATATCAACAAAGGCGTGCGCAAGGCCCGGGAATTACTACTCACTTTGTCTGAAAAGGGCATCCCGTCGGGGCATGAGTATCTCGACCTGATCAGCCCGCAGTATATTTCAGACCTGGTTTCCTGGGGTGCTATCGGCGCTCGTACTACGGAAAGTCAGGGTCATCGAGAGCTGGCCTCGGGCCTGTCCTGTCCCGTAGGATTTAAAAACGGTACCAATGGCGGCGTCCAGGTTGCGATCGACGCAATGGGTGCAGCAAAAGGCTCGCATCACTTTATATCGATTACCTTGCAGGGCGAATCGGCAATCTTCACTACGGCAGGCAATGAATATACCCATGTCATTTTACGTGGCGGCAGCGATCGTCCGAATTACGATCGTGTCAGTGTTGCCGGCGTCACCGCAAGACTCGAACAAGCAGGGCTTAATCCGCGCCTGATGATCGATTGCAGTCACGCCAACAGTCAGAAAAAATTTCACAAGCAGATCGAAGTTTGTCGTGATGTTATTTACCAGATCAAAACCGGGCAGGGTAATATTTTCGGTTTGATGATTGAGTCACATCTGATTGAGGGCCGACAGGACTTTAAACAAGGCGCTAAACTGACTTATGGTCAGAGCATCACTGATGCCTGTATCGGCTGGGATGATTCCGATATGTTGCTGCGCGAGCTGGCCGAAGGGGTCAGAGCGAAACGGAAACTCGCCCAGTAACCACCAGGTGTTGGCGATATGCCAAAAAAATCAGGGCCAATGAAATCGGGGCCCAAAAAATCCAGCTCAAAGAATAACCCAGCGACAGCAAAAACTGGGCGCCGTCGATATCTGACTTATGCGTTTTTGACGGCTGTTGGCCTGTTTCTGATCTACCTGGGATATTTGAATTACCTGATCAATTCACGGTTTGAAGGCGACACATGGGTGTTGCCTTCGCGGGTTTATGCGCGCCCGTTGGAGTTGTATCCGCAGCTTGCACTTTCTGCTGAAGCACTGGAATACGAGCTACGCCTTTCCAGTTATCAATCGGTTTCCGGCGAACCCTTGCCGGGGCAGTTTCGTCGGCTTGGCGGTTCTATCGAGTTACATTCTCGATCTTTTGGTTTTGATGATCAACCTCAGTCGGCTGAACTGATTCAGATCTTTTTCAGCAAGAATCGTATCGATGCGATCGTGGCTTCCGCCGATGCCCGCGAAATACCATTGTTTCGATTGCCTCCAATGATCCTCGGCAGTTATTACCCGGACAGTGGTGAAGACCGGCTTTTGCTGAACCAGGAGCAGATTCCACAAAACCTGATAAATGTTTTAATTGCCGTCGAGGACAAGTTTTTTTTTGAACATTACGGCGTTAGCCCAAAGGCAATCCTGCGAGCGTTATGGGCTAACCTGAAAGCAGGAAAGGTGGTGCAGGGGGGGAGTACCTTGACTCAGCAACTGGCCAAGAATCTGTTCCTGACACCGGAAAGATCTTTACTCAGAAAGATTAACGAAGCTTTTATGTCGTTGTCGCTGGAAATGCGATTTTCCAAACAGACAATCATTACTGCCTATATCAACGAGGTTTTTCTACTGCAACAGAACAAGGTTGCGATTCACGGATTTGAACGCGCCAGCCAGATGCTGTTCCGACGTAGTGTTGAGCACCTCGATGCACAACATCTGGCTTTACTCGTCGGCATGGTGAAAGGTCCTTCGCGTTACAACCCTTTTGTTCATCCAGAGGCGGCCCTTGCACGACGTAATTTGGTACTCAAAGTGATGTATGCACACGGGTTGATCGATAAAACCGGGTTAGACATTGCCACCCGTTCCGCTCTGGGAGTTGTCAAACGCCTGCCCGGAGTGAATCCTTTTCCGGCTTACCTCGACCTGGTTAAACGACAGTTGAGCCAAAACTATAGCGGGCAGGAGCTGGCACTTCAGGGCTTGCGAATTTTTACCAGTTTTGATCCGTTGGTGCAACGCAATCTCGAACGTGAACTGGCCCGGGGATTACGCCGTTTTGATCAGCCAGAGCTACAGGCGGCAGTCGTTATAGTGGACTATCTAAACGGGGATATTCAGGCAATGTGTTTATCCAGTTTCACTGGAAAGCAAAATGTAATTTTGTATTTTTACCCAAAAGATGACACCCCAGGATGCACCATTGAAGCAAATCAATT
>QIJI01000106.1 GCA_003231795.1 Gammaproteobacteria bacterium | reverse complement strand
GAAACAATGCGGCCAGGTAAAGCAGTCGGGGGTTTTCCAGCTTGCTATAAACCAGGTTACAGAAAGGAAATTCGGCTTCGTGTTTTTCCAGTGCGAAACGGCGCAGGTTACGGATTACGAATATGGTGTGCTGATCGACAGTATAGGCATGAAACAGATCGTACTGCATGCGCCCGGTAATTCGGGCAAAGGCGGGGATATAAGCCGCCAGGAACCCGTACGAATTCATACGGCGCATTTGATGAGTCATTCCATTAGGCGCGCTCATCAATTGCATGAACAAATGATTTATCTTCTCGTCATGACGATAGTGATCATCGACCAGGTAAAGATGTTCGCGTACCAGCCGAATGGTCGAGGCGGTAACGCCGGCACAATTCTGGTCTAGTGAAATCAGTAAAAACAGTTCCATCAATGCCGAAGGATGTTTTTTGAAGACATCAGCATTTGCGACTTCGATGAAATTGTTACGCAAGTTAAAGCGTTCGTTAATTGATGTCACTTTGCGTTGTTTTGCGGTGAACAGTATTTCTTCCTTGAACATCTGCAGCAGCATTTCATTGAGCCGTTCCAGTTCCATGATGGTACGGTAGTATTGCTGCATGAACTGTTCAATCGCGAGATTATGTTCGCTTGATTCAAACCCGAACACTTCCGCCAGTTTATTCTGGTAGTCAAACAGAATTCGATCTTCACGCCGCCCGGCGAGCCGATGCAATGCAAATCGGACCCGCCACAGGTGTTGTTGTCCTGCGTCGAGTAAACGATGTTCCGCATCTGTCAGAAAGCCATGGTCGACCAGTTCACGGTAAGATCGGGCTCCGAAATGACGTTTCGCTACCCATCCGATAATCTGAATATCACGCAAACCCCCGGGACCTTCCTTGATATTGGGTTCCAAATTGTACGCGGTGTCGTTAAAGCGCAAATGGCGTTCCTGTTGTTCCTCAAGTTTGGCTTCGAAAAACTGGCGTGCCGACCAGATTTTTTTAGCAGCAATCGCCTGTTGAAATTGCTGATAAAGTTTATCGCTACCGTAAATCAGTCGAGATTCGATCATGTTGGTCATAACCGTCACATCGGCTTTGCCCTGGCGAACACAATCTTTGATAGTACGAACGCTTTGGCCGACTTCGAGGCCGATATCCCATAAAAAGGTCAGAAAGACTGATATTTTTTGCTCTAGCGCGCTGTCTGCTTTGCCTTGCAGTAGAATCATCAGGTCAATATCGGAACCGGGAAGCAACTCGCTGCGCCCGTAGCCACCCACTGCGAGCAAGCTACAACCGCTGGTTTCGCGATCGCCGACAAAATGGATAAAACAGAATTCCAGTACCTGATCAATCAGGTCGGAGGTATTTCGCACCAGGTCCTCTGCCGGCATACCTCGGTCAAAATCCTGAAAGCTTTGTTCGCGAGCTGCCTTTAGCCCCTCGGTGATGGAGGCAGGTAGCAGTTTGTCGCCTTTGATTGCCTGCTGTAAAAACGGTTCAATGTTAAATGCCACAGGAGCCTAAAATCCGTATTCCGGGTGTAATGTAAGAATTTCAAATCCATCGTCAGTTACCAGATTGGTGTGTTCCCATTGGGCAGATAAACTGCGATCTTTTGTTTTTACGGTCCAATTATCCTGTAATAATTTAACTTTCCGTTCGCCGATATTGATCATTGGTTCAATGGTGAATGTCATGCCGGCTTCGAGTACCAGTCCGGTCCCGGGTTTGCCGTAATGAAGCACTTGCGGATCTTCGTGGAATACCTTGCCGATCCCGTGGCCGCAATATTCCCGCACTACACTGCAGCTTTCCCTTTCCGCATATTTCTGAATCCCATAACCGATATCACCAAGTTGAATTCCCGGTTTAATCATTTCGATGCCGATTTTCATGCAATCGTAGGCGATCTGACTAATACGTTTTGCCTGTATTGATGTTTCTCCAACCTGAAACATTCGGCTGGTATCACCGTGATAACCATCCTTGATGACTGTGATATCAATATTGATAATGTCGCCACTTTTTAGTTTCTTGTCGTTGGGAATGCCGTGACAGACTACATCGTTCACCGAGGTGCAGATTGAACGCGGGAATCCCCGGTAGTTCAACGGTGCCGGAACCACCTGCTGTTGATTAACCATGAAGTCATGGCAGATATCGTTCAATTGCTGCGTGGTGACGCCGGGTTCGACATGCGGCTCGATCATTCGCAGTACATCGGCCGCGAGACGACCTGAAACACGCATTTTTTCGATCTCTTCGGCTGATTTGATGCTAACGCCCATAAAATACCGACTTGCTGGTTGTTGAGGATAGGGGATTATGGTATAAAGCGCGCGCCTTCGGCAACAGCCGGAGCAATTTATCTGAAACAGCGGAATAATCCGGTGTTTCTAAACGACACACACATGCCGCAACGCGTTTATGGGTGCCTTAGCTTTTACCAGAGAGCGGGTCGTAAGCGTCGGGTATGTGGAGGCTTAACCCCGAATAGTTTTAAAAAGCTGTTCACATGACATCTGGAGAAACTTATGTCTAACGTCACCATGCGTGAAATGTTGGAAGCGGGCGTGCATTTCGGCCACCAAACCCGTTTCTGGAATCCTAAAATGGCGCCCTTTATTTTTGGGGAGCGCAACAAAATCCATATTATCAATCTCGAAGAAACCATGCCCTTGTGCCGCGATGCGGTCAATTATCTGGGCAAGATTGCATCCAAAAAAGGCAAGGTTATGTTTGTCGGCACCAAGCGTGCTGCCAGCGACGCAATCCAGGAAGAGGCTTTACGCTGCGGCATGCCCTTTGTCAACCATCGTTGGCTTGGCGGCATGTTGACTAATTTCCGTACCGTACGCGCATCAATCAAGCGTCTCAAGGAGCTCGAAGAGATGGCTGAGAGTAACAGTTACGAAAAGATCAACAAGAAAGAGATTCTGCAGTTATCACGGGAGAAAGAAAAACTTCATAAGACCCTGGGCGGAATCAAGGATATGGGTGGATTGCCCGATGTTTTGTTTGTTATCGATGTGGGCTACGAAAAAATTGCAGTTCTGGAAGCTACCAAACTGGGAATTCCGGTCGTAGGTGTGGTTGACACCAATAATTCTCCGGACAACATCGATTACATCGTACCGGGAAATGACGATTCAATGCGCGCGATCAAGCTTTATACCCGTCTGGTAGCCGATGCCATTATTGAGGGCAAGGAAAGTATTACCGGAGCCGCTGGTGGTGATAACGAATTAATTGAAGTTGATGGTGAAAGCGAAGGCAAGGCCGGTAAGTCATCGGTTAAAGTGATTTCGCGCAAGTCTGCTCCTGCAGCTGCCCCTGCAGTTGAAGCGGATGACAGCAAAGCCGATGCAGCTGCAGATGACTCAGAAGATGTGGCCGAAGCCGTGACGGCTGAGGCTGCTGCAGAAGTTACAGAGCCAGAAGTTCCTGTTGCTGAGGCGGCAGAACTCGAAACACCCGTTGCTGAGGCCGCAGAGCCCGAGGCACCCGTTGCCGAAGCAAAAGCCGATGTCGATGTGGAAGAAACAGCCGACGAAACGCAAAAAACAGTGAACAAGACTGCGACCAAGAAGGCGGCAACAAAAAAGGCTGTCACCAAAAAGGTAGCGACCAAGAAAGCGCCTGCCAAGAAAGCCGCTACTAAAAAAGCAGTGACTAAAAAGGCAGCGACTAAAAAAGCGACCAGTAAAGACTAGTTTTCTGTCAGATTGAAAGAGCACTATTCGACAGGTAGATCACAGCTGAGGTAATCAAGTGACAATAACGGCATCATTAGTAAAGGAACTGCGTGAGCGAACCGGCTCGGGCATGATGGAATGTAAAAAAGCATTGGTTGAAACCGATGGTGATATAGAAGCAGCCGCTGAATTAATGCGTAAATCCGGTGCCGCCAAGGCTGATAAAAAGGCCGGCAGGGTGGCTGCTGATGGCGCTATCAAGGTGTCAGTCACCCAGGACGGCAAGGCAGCCGTTATTCTGGAAATCAATTCTGAAACAGATTTTGTTGCCAAAGACGCAAATTTTCAGACCTTTACTGACGATGTACTGGCCACGATCGCTGAACAAAAACCGGCTTCAGTTGAAGAGCTGGCTGCTCTGACCATGGCTAACGGGAATTCCGTGGAGGAAGCACGACAGGCATTGATAGCCAAAGTGGGTGAGAATATTCAGGTGCGTCGGTTCGAGGTTGTAGAATCGGTTGATTCAATTGCGTCTTACCTTCATGGTGCTCGTATCGGAGTGCTGGTCGAGTCCAGTGCTAATGCTGAAATGGCCAGGGATGTGGCAATGCATGTTGCGGCTGCAAATCCTCAGTTTGTTAGCCAGGATTCAATTCCGGTTGAATTTGTCGAGAAAGAAAAGGCAATTCTGGTCGCGCAGGCCGAGGCCAGTGGCAAACCGGCAGAAATCATCGAAAAAATGATCCAGGGGCGACTCAACAAATTTCTCGCAGAGGTGACTTTAATGGGACAGCCCTTCATCAAGGATCCTGATCAAACCGTTGCCAAATTGCTGGCCGGTGCCGATGTATCGGTGACTCGATTTATCCGCTATGAAGTGGGTGAGGGTATCGAAAAGAAAGTTGAGGACTTTGCTGCGGAAGTTGCTTCGCAACTAAATTCGTAAGTTCCGAAAGGGCCGCCTAAAAGCGGCCTTTTTTTTGTTATATTGCAACAATTTGAGACAACAATAGAAATATGGCGGAGATTCAATACAAACGCATATTGGTTAAGCTCAGCGGTGAAGCGCTGATGGGAAAACAAAATTCCGGAATCGATCCGGACGTAGTCAATCGGCTTGCGCAGGAATTAAAGTTTTTACACCAGGCCGGCGTAGAAATCGGTATTGTTGTTGGCGGGGGTAATCTGCTGCGTGGGGCCAATCTGGCGCAGACCGGTATTGATCGCGTAACCGCTGATCATATGGGGATGCTGGCTACTGTGATGAATGCACTTGCGTTGCAGGACCGGTTGCTCGCGATCCACATTCCTGCCACCGTTATGTCCGGTCTTGATATGCCACAGGTTTGTGACCGTTACACGCAACGAGAAGCACGCAGGCGTCTTGCTGCCGGGGAAATTGCCGTTCTTGCGGCGGGTACTGGAAGTCCTTATTTCACTACTGATACAGGTGCCAGCCTTCGGGCATTAGAAATAAAGGCAGATTTGCTGATCAAGGCAACCAAGGTTGATGGTATTTACGACAAAGACCCGGTCAAACACACCGATGCCACACGATACAGTGAACTAAACTATGATCAGGCGATTGATCAGCGCCTAGCCGTGATGGATGTAGCCGCTATGATTTTATGTAATGATAACGCGCTGGATCTGGTGGTCTGTGATATTAATCGGCCGTCCGCTTTGCTCGATCTAGCCATGGGCGAAACCATTGGCACTCGAGTTACCTGTAGAGAGACAAAACAATGATAGAAGACATCCAGCAAGATGCGCTGAATCGGATGAACAAAAGTATTGAGGCTTTTAAGGCAGAATTATCCAAGATTCGAACCGGACGCGCTCATCCCAGCCTGCTCAACCACATTATGGTCGATTTCTATGGTTCCGACGTGCCAATCGGGCAATCCGCAAATATAAATGTTGAAGATTCGCGCACCCTCGCGGTGACACCCTGGGATAAATCGATGATACCGATTATCGAAAAGGCAATCATGTCGTCTGATCTTGGATTGAATCCAACCACCGCAGGTACAGTGATTAGAGTGCCGATGCCGCCGTTGACCGAGGAGCGTCGTAAGGAACTGGTCAAGGTTGTTCGCGAACTTGCCGAAAATGCGCGCGTCGCTATCAGAAATATTCGACGTGACGGTAACAATGATTTGAAGTCTTTGGCCAGGGATAAAGATATTTCCGAGGACGAAGAACATCGTGGCCAGGATCTGGTGCAACAGGCCACTAATCAGTCAACGGATGAGATTGAATCGCTGTTACAGGTAAAAGAAAAGGATTTAATGGAAATCTGATCGCGATATTTGTGGGATCATGACTTCAGGATCAGCGTCAATACCTCGGCACGTTTGCATCATCATGGATGGCAACGGGCGTTGGGCTAAAAAAAGACTCTTGCCGCGTAATATGGGTCATCGCAAGGGCGTTGAAACGACGCGCAGGGCGATAGGATTTTTCTCCGAGGCTGGAGTAGAAAATCTTACCTTGTTCGCATTTAGCAGTGAAAACTGGGGTCGACCACAAGCCGAAGTCAGTGGTTTGATGGAACTATTTGTGCACTCGCTAAAACAAAATACTGAAGAATTACATCAACGCAAAATCAGAATTCGCTTTATCGGGGAACGAAGATCTTTTCCCGAACAATTGCAATCGCAAATTAAGGAATCTGAAGCCTTGACCCGGAACAATTCAAAAATGACGGTCAACGTGGCCGCGAACTATGGCGGGCAGTGGGATATCGTCAGTAGCGCGAAGAAACTTGCTCAGCAGGTTCAGGATGGTCACCTTCAAGCAGATGATATCGATGTTCCGGCTTTTTCTGCAGCGCTTTCGATGGGCGATATCGCCGACCCCGATTTGTTTATTCGTACTGGTGGCGAGCAGCGAATCAGTAATTTTTTACTGTGGCAATGTGCTTACTCGGAGTTATATTTTTGTGATGTCCTGTGGCCGGATTTTACCGAACGGGAAATGCAGAAGTCACTCGACGAGTATGCCAGGCGCCAGCGCCGTTATGGCAAAACAGGTGAACAGAAAGAGGAAATTCAATAGTGTTAAAGCAACGCGTCATTACCGCTGTGATTCTCGCGGTTGTCGTTGTGGGTATTATTTTAATACCCAATACGCTGTGGCTAAGCCTGT
>QIJI01000480.1 GCA_003231795.1 Gammaproteobacteria bacterium | reverse complement strand
TTCTCCAATGGCTCGACGGTGAAGTTCAGGCCGAAGGCCTGTTGCCACAACTTAACCGTTTCGGTTTCGGCCTCGCGAGCACCATCGTCCAGTAATACGACCGAATTGTCATGTAACTTGTGTTTAAGCAACGGAACAGCGGGGTAGCGCGCGCGCTTTGCTACATTCATCGGAGGTCCATCGACAATCAGCAGATCGATAGAATCGTATTGTTCGAGCTCAGAGTGATCGTACCAGCTGTGTTTTTCACCTTCGAGGTCGTGTTCCTTTAACGGGGCGTGCACAACTTCGGCAAAGTCTTGTAACTGATGCGATAGCACCGTATCGCGGGTGATATCTGCGTATTTCTGCAGATGGTCGAGCGAAACAACTTTACCGGAACCCAGTTTTTTGAGGCAATACGCGGCGACCAGCGTTGATGTGCCACTGCCGACTTCGACAATCAGTTGTGGTCGTAGACGAAATATCTCGTTCGCCAGAAAATGCAGAAAATCGGGTGAAGCGGCTGTATGCCGGGTACGTGGTAGTGGATGTTGCATATCGAGCGTTCCGTAAAGCCCTGATAGCGCCTCCATTTGACGAAACTCGCTAAACTGCTGCTCTCCGATCTGACGATGTAACGCTCGATAAACGCGCCATAGCAAACCGACCATACCGAGGGCCGCAGTAATCGGAACTACGATGGCCGCAGGGAACAGATTAATTCCAATCAGGGTTGAAACGACAAACAGCAATGCGATAATCAGCGATTGTGATTTTAACGTTTGATAGGGTTTCATTAATTCCGACGCGGCCGGTTGGCGAGGATTGTGAAACAGGAATGTTAGCCGCAAAATCGGGATATGGCAATTGAAGCGTAGGGCTGGAACCATCTGTCTATGCACTAGCTTTGATCAAGTGAAACGAAGGTAAACTGCGAATTCCGGCAACTGGAGGCCACTATGTATAACCATCCTATTGTTCCCGATAATTTCGAGGTTCCGCAAACCCTGGAAACCGTCCGGTTGCGTTTACGGCCGCTGACTATCGCTGATGCAGTCAAGGATTACGACGCTGTCATGACCAGCGAACACAGGTTGCGGACCATCTTTCGTTCCGCTGGGCAATGGCCGCGGGGTCTAACGCTGGAGCAGAACCTGATCGAACTGGGCTGGCACCAGACCGAGTTCCAGTTACGCACTTCCTTTGCCTATACCGTAGTCAGTCTCGATGAAAGCTCGGTGCTGGGCTGTGTGTATATTTATCCGTGCAAAGACGGCGCTGCCGATGTCGAAATTACTATGTGGGTTCGAGAGTCAGAAGCTGACACCGGGCTGGACGCGTATCTGTTTGAAAACGTCAAGGACTGGATTTCAGCAAGCTGGCCCTTCACAAATCCGGTTTTTCCGGGGCGAGAGGAATAGGTCCTATGATTCTGGGCTAAGTCCATTCGGAGGCTGCCGGCTACGTTGATTTCTATTTTGCGTCCGCTATGCAAGGAGTTTCGAGAATTTTTAAACCAACCCCTGATTTGTTAGTCCAATGGATCGTTGACGCGAATTGGCGCGCAAATATTGGATCGTTATACTTCCGGGACCGGGAGCAGAGCGTTATAATTATTAACTAGACGAAACGGAAATTTTTATGAAAATATTGAGACGACTAAGCATGGGACTTTTTCTCAGCCTCTGCGCAGGCCAGGTGCTGGCGCTGGAGGCTATTAGCACACCCTGGTTTAACAACATAGCGATAGAGGGTTACGACCCGGTTGCTTATTTCTCGGAAAACGCAGCGGTCAAGGGCAATAAGTCCAACAAACTGGAGTGGAATGGCGCTAGCTGGCACTTCGCCAGCGCACAAAACAAGGCTTTGTTTCAAGCTGATCCGGAAAAATATGCTCCCCAGTATGGTGGCTATTGCGCCTGGGCAGTATCGCAAAATTCTGTCGCCGGCATCAAACCGGAACTTTTCACTATTATTGATGGCAAGCTCTATCTCAATTACAACGAAGCAGTGAAAACCAAGTGGCTGGTCGATACCGCCAGGTACATAGCTGATGGGGACAAAAACTGGCCAGTCCTACTAGCCAAATAGTGCTCTTTCAACCTGCTAACACGGCTTGATCGGCGGCTGAGGTGCCGATGTGTTTTAGCCTCCACCACTGATGTCAGCCCGTGATTCATTCATTAGTCGGTGGTTTAATACTATTTTTATCGTCGCCTGTTTATTTGTATTTGCCTATCCAGTAGGGCGCCTAAGCTACTGGTATTTTGACAACAGTGGGTTCAGTTCAGGATTGGCAGTCGTCGTCTGGATCGGCACGATTGTGCTCGCACGTTATACCTTCGGCGGCCCCAGAATGAAAATAAGATACCTGCTGGTCCACTGGATGGGAGTCAGCTTTATTTTTGCCAGCGTGACCTTGTTTGCCGAATTCGCCAGGATGATTTTGTCCGTCGCAGACCCCACAATTGCCACAGCGGTTATGATAGTCGCACTGCTGTGTATCGTCACTGCAGTATTGTTGTCACATCACCTGGCGGTTAAACAGCTAACGATACCCAGTTCGAAGATAGATAAAAGTTATCGAATTGTACAAATCAGCGATGTTCATATTGGTTCGCGTCAGAAAGGGTTCATGCAAAGAATCGTGAACAGGATTAATTCACTTGATCCTGATTTCGTGGTCGTCACCGGAGATTTGATCGATAGCAGTGCCGTCGGTATTGACGCGCTGGAGTCAATCCGGCAATTAAAGGCGGTAACCCTGTTTTGTATCGGAAATCACGAGAGATACGCCGATTTGGCAAAGGTTATCGATATGGCCGAAAGCCTCGGTATGATTACTTTGCGCCAGCAAACCTATCATAGCGAGCAGTTGGCTTTCAGCGGCATTGACGACGCTGATGACATTAATCAGGTAGCGCTGCATCTGCCTCAAATTCCCACCGATGCCGGCAAGTTCAACATACTTTTGTATCATCGCCCGGTTGGCTGGGAAGCCGCTGTGGACCATGGATTTGATCTGATGTTGTCGGGGCACACCCACAATGGGCAGATATTTCCGTTTAACTGGGTTGTCAAACAGCAATTCCGACGCATCGCAGGGTTGTATAGCAAGGGCAATGCCCATCTGTATGTATCTTCCGGGACCGGTACATGGGGGCCGTTGATGCGACTGGGCTCGTTGAATGAAGTGACCTTGTTAAATCTTGTCCCTGACGGCTGAAATCAGCTTTCGCAACAGCAGCATTACAGCTTGCGAGAATGCAATAGATAAATGAATAGCGGTTCATAATTGAATAATATTGCGCCGGGCAGACTAAGGTCACGTGATGCTCATGGCAATAACCTGATGCTTACCTGAAACCATATTAGAAATCTGATGTCAGTCTGAGCAAGCTTCAATTCTTGACAATGCAACTTTAAAAATCCAGGGCCAGATTTATGAAAAAAAATATTATTGCAGTGATCAGTTGGGTAATGACCCTGTGGATGTGTAAGGTATTTTTGTTTTCTCTGCCCTACAAATTCTCCGGCCATCCGGATACGCAATATATTTTTGGCACCATCGGCGCGTGGATTTCGGGAATTCTCGGCGAGGGCATTGGAGGCCTGTTCAGTAGTTTTGGCGCTATTGGTGTCGGTATTTTTGAATTAGCGACTTCGATCGTGCTGTTATTGCCGGCGGTCTTATGGGGGCTGGCGAAAATTGGCGTAGGGGAAGACAAACCGCGACGAGCCAATTTCCATAGAATCGGTGGCATTATGGCAGTGGGGGTGATGTCGGGCGCTGTATTTTTTCATATTTTCACGCCGCTCGGAATTGAAGTCCTGCACCAGGGAAAGTCTGACGGGGGCTCGTTGTTTTATGCGGCTGTCTCTATTTTGATTTCTGGTGCCATCATGTTTGTCATCAATTCGCGAAAACTGGAGGAAGATGCGATAAGAGAATAGCTGAAATCTATCCGATACCCCTGACCGGTAAAGGGCGATGAAAATATCTTATTTAATGATTCCTCGCTACATGCTCGACTGTGTTCTGATGGGCACAAAACCGTGCAAGTACTTCCAGTTAAATTCCCCTGTATTCAATGCCAGTGAAGGGATATTTTCGAAACTGGAGATCGATTGCCTGATACCGGAAAAGTGGCGCCTGGTCCAATATTTTGACGATGGAGTCGGGTTCCCCGCTCGTTATCCGGTATTTGTGAAACCCGAATGGGGGCAAAATTCGAATGGAATTTTCCGCGCTGATGATGCAGCCGCATTGCAGAACATCCGCGCGAAAATTCCATCCTCTACAATCAGGTATCTGATTCAGGAAGCGGCTACTGAAAAAATAGAATTTGAGATATTCAGCATATTGCATCACCAGGATAAAGATCAGTTTGCTCATCTCACCATTACCCAGGCGTTTAACGAAGATGAATTATATCCGGTAAACAGCATCAATAACGCAAGCACAATTTACCGCGAGATTAGCGAGCAGTTCAGTGAGCAGCAAAAACAGAATTTATGGCAGCTACTGGGAGAAATCGAACGTTTTCCAATATCACGGGTCGGATTACGTGCCGATTCAGTAGAAAATATGCTGGCCGGTAAATTCCATATCATCGAAATCAATTTATTTATTCCGATGCCGATTAACATGCTCGATCCGCGATACGGATTTTTTAAATTATGGAAATTAGGAAGAGAATATATGAAGTCCCTGGCTCACATTACCAGGGTCAGGGACAAGAGCCTGAAGGAAAAGCCGGTGTTTACCAAACAAATGTTATACAACCGCCGCAGCCGGTTTTTAAATTACATCCGGGATCGTATATGAGGAAACTGAAATCGCTGGTTTACGCCTGGATCAGCGAGAAATTCATGCACGGTTGCAGTAATTACAATTCGGTCGAAGTACGGCGGGGTTGTCGTTCCAAAGCCCAGGGCAGAGCTATTTTCGCCAAAAACAATGTACCCCATGCTAAAGGCAGGATTTTTCTGTGGCCCTGGACTGCGCACGCGTTTGCCAAAGAGCATGGTTTTCCGTTAGTGATTAAACCTAATGTCAGCGGGTATTCAAGAGGCAGTTACTTCCCGATCAACGATTTCAAGTCGCTCTATAAAGCTATTTTCTGGGCCAAGGTATGGTGGCCGACCACGGTAATTGAAGAATATCTTGAAGGAGCCAATTACCGCGTTCTCACGACCGAAAACGGATTTGTTTCAGTGATTCGTCGTTATCCGCCATTCATCACCGGCAATGGTCGCGACAGCATAGATCAGCTTATCGACAGTGAAAACGAAATCCGCAAACAAATGCAGCTCCATCCAACGGTATTCCCGATATCAAAATCAGCGCAGGTAATTGCGCATTTGCAAAAACAGAAATTAACCTTGCAATCCGTTCCTGACGAAGGCGAGCAGGTCGAACTTTTTTACCGGGTCGCGCTGGCGCCAGGCGGGGTAGTCGAGATTATTGATCAGGCCAGCATTCCCGAAGACAATAAGGCGCTGATGTTGAATGTGGTGAAGATGTTTGGCGCTAACGTGCTTGGCATCGATGTCATTTTTGAAAAAGGGATAGAAACCAGTTATCAGCAGCAGAAATGTATATTTATTGAAGTCAATTCCAGGCCTTATATGAAGATGCATCACTTCCCGCGTTATGGTAAAGCTGAGGACCTCAGTAGATTTATGGCAGAACTTGAAAATCTTGAAATACAGGACAAAGACATATTTTAATGCAGCCTAACAGCAACACTTTTTACCAATATCTGGGACTGCACTCCCTGCTGATCGGAATTTTTCCGTTCTACATACCAGTTTACCTGTGGAAACAGGGATTCGGAGTCGGCGATATCTCGCTGTTCATTGCTTTGGCGGGTGTTGGGTTTAGTGTTGCTCTGTGGATATGGGACCGGCTGCGCCTGAAAGTCAGTTTAAGCGCGATCATCGCGGTCTCGCTGATTCTTCAAGTTATGTTGCTGTTGAATGTCTATGTGCTCGAAATGAGCTTTCTGATACTGCTTACGCTCGGTTTTACCTATGGCGCCTATAACTGCTTTTACTGGACCACCCAGAGAGCGCTGTTTTTTGATTTAATTGATCTGAAATCTTCCGGCAGAAAGTACGGTAATTTCCAGATTTTTGTCGGTTGTTCGTTGCAGGTCGGTATTTTGATTGGTGGTTTTTTGCTGGAAAAGACCAATTTTATTTATGTGCTGATAGTTTCTACAATTATCGGTCTGATCGGCTTTTTCGTGGTTACCCGGAACAAACCTCTGTACCCGAAAACCCTGTCCGAACATAACAGCCTTAAGTTGTCGGAGGTAATCAGTTTCAAGGATAAGGAGCACTCGAAATCGATCTTTTTGATCGACGGTGTGTTCTTGTTTGCTGAGAGCTTCTTCTGGATTATTACATTGTTCTTGCTGGCGCACCAGAATTTCACAACACTGGGTATCATGGTGCTGTCGCTTGCGCTGATATTCGGGGTTCTGTTTTTCCTGCTGAAAAATGCTATCGACCGGCTTGGAAGGAAACGAATCTACACGCTGGCAGTATTATTATACGCGTTATCCTGGGCGTTACGTGCGCTGACCACTGAACATTTACCACTGGAATTGATGTATGCATTGCTGGTTGTCATTACCTTCTTTACCACGTTTTTCCGCCTGGCGATGAATAAACGATTTTATGATCTGGCCAAGCTCACTCGTTCGCACGATTACCTGGTATTGAAAAGTTACTATACCCAGTTCGCCATTATCGTCCTGTTTGGTCTATTCGGTCTGATGACCTTCCAGATCGAAACCAGCGAAATTCTACTGGTACCGATTTACTGGGGCACAGCAGCCCTGGCATTGGTCT
>QIJI01000362.1 GCA_003231795.1 Gammaproteobacteria bacterium | reverse complement strand
CGGACTTATTGATCCGGTCGATTGAGGATAATTTCCTGTAAAATCAAAGAACAAGCAAGGGCACGTACATGTTTGTGAATTGTCCGGGTTAAACCTCGAAACCTTATCTAATGCTGACGACTTTTTTCTGGATGGGTATAATTGCGGCTCATTTTTTAGCGATAACAGAGGTTCCCATAATGCGACCCAGCGCCCGCGCGGCCGACGAACTAAGACAAATCAATATCACCCGTCACTTTATAAAACACGCCGATGGTTCGGTGCTGATCGAATGCGGTGATACACGGGTCATCTGTACCGCTTCAATCGATAATTCGGTGCCGGGATTTCTGCGTGGCAAAGGAAGCGGATGGGTCACCGCGGAGTACGGCATGTTGCCGCGCTCAACCGGCAGTCGCATGCGCCGGGAAGCAAGCAGTGGGCGCCAGGGCGGTCGGACCATGGAAATCCAGCGTTTGATCGGACGTGCTTTACGCGCCTGCATCGATATGAAAAAACTCGGTGAGCGGACCATCACCATAGATTGCGATGTGATTCAGGCAGATGGTGGCACCCGCACCGCGTCTATCACCGGTGCCTGGGTTGCATTATCAGAAGCGATCCGGAAATTGATCGATGCCGGAGAACTCGCAACCACTCCGATCGAGTGCCAGGTGGCAGCGATATCGGTTGGTATTTACCAGGGCCAGGCGGTGCTCGATCTCGACTACGCGGAAGACTCTAATGCCGATACCGATATGAATATCGTAATGAACAACAAAGGTGGATTTATCGAGGTCCAGGGTACCGCCGAAGCCGCTGCTTTTGATGAAAGCGAACTTAACAGTATGCTGGGCCTGGCGCGTAATGGAATCGATCAGATTTTTGCGATCCAGGTTAGTCAGTGAAACAACTCGTGCTGGCCTCGGGTAATCCCGGAAAACTGCGCGAGCTATCGGCAATCCTCGATGACCTGGGCTATCAACTCAGCGCACAGTCTGAATTTAATGTCAGCGAAGTCGCCGAGACCGGCACAACCTTCGTAGAAAACGCAATCATCAAGGCTCGACATGCAGCCATCGAGACCGGGTTACCCGCACTGGCGGACGATTCGGGCATCGAGGTTGACGCTCTGGATGGAGCACCCGGCGTGTATAGCGCCCGTTTCGCCGGAACCGGGGCTGACGATGCGGCCAACAATGCGCTTTTAGTCGAAAAGCTGAAGTCGGTCCCCAAGGCAGAGCGAGGTGCCAGGTATCGCGCGGTAATCGTATTGATGCGCCATGCTGCGGACCCATCTCCATTAATCTGCGAGGGCGACTGGGAAGGGATGATTCAATTGCAACCGAGCGGCGACGGTGGCTTCGGTTATGACCCCTATTTCTATCTGCCAGAAAAAGGTTGCAGCAGTGCCGAACTGAGCGCGGCTGAAAAAAACAGGCTCAGCCATCGTGGCCAGGCGCTGACCGAGTTGAAACGAAAGCTCTCGCTGATCCGTGTTTAGCAGCAACCCGCCACTGGGCCTGTACATTCACCTGCCGTGGTGTGTAAAGAAATGTCCATACTGTGATTTCAATTCGCATGAGGCGGAGGTCATTCCAGAGCAGGCCTATGTCGATGCGCTACTACAGGATCTTGAACAGGATCTGCCGCTGATCTGGGGTCGCCGTATCGAATCGATCTTTATTGGCGGAGGCACTCCATCGCTGTTTTCAGGCGAAGCCATTGAAAAACTGTTTTCCGGTTTACGGGCATTGCTGAATTTCGCACCAGCCATAGAGATAACCATGGAATCAAACCCCGGTAGTGCAGATGCAAAAAACTATCGTGACTACTTCGATGCTGGCGTGAATCGACTTTCAATCGGCATTCAGAGTTTCGATGACAAACAGCTTGCCACCCTCGGCAGAGTGCACAATCGTGATCAGGGTCTACGCGCGGTTGAATTGGCCCGACAGGCAGGATTCCGTAACATCAACCTCGACCTTATGTACGGACTGCCCGGACAGACTTGCGCCGAGGCGGTCGACGATTTGCAACTGGCGATTTCGCTATCGGTGCAACATATTTCCCATTATCAGCTCACGATCGAACCCAACACACTGTTTCACCATGATCCGCCTGCGGCATTGCCCGATGACGATCTTGCCTGGGAGCAACAAATCGAGTGTCAGTCGTTACTGTCACAACAGGGTTATCAACAGTACGAGATATCGGCTTATTGTCGCGATCATCTAAGGTCGGAACATAATCTCAACTACTGGCAGTTTGGAGACTATATCGGTATTGGCGCCGGCGCCCATGGCAAGATAACGCTGGGCGGAGAAAACCGGGTCATCCGCCGGGTCCGCAAAAGACAACCCAATGCCTACCTCAAACAATCGGGAGCAGCGCGAATCAGCAGCGAAACGGACCTGCAACAACAAGACCTGATATTTGAGTTCATGTTAAATGCTTTACGACTCAGCGATGGATTTGAAAGCAGTTTGTTTTATGCCAACACCGGAATATCACTGAATTACCTGCAACCCGCACTGGAACAAGCTATCGACAAAGGACTAATTTCATTTACAGGACCCAGAATCACGCCAACTGCACTCGGATTTCGGTATCTAAACGATTTACAGGCCATGTTTCTGACTAGTTCGAAAGCAAAAAAGAAGCCATTCTTCGAGTCAAGCCGAGAAATTATGCACAACTGAAATACGCTTGTGAATATTGTCAAGAATTATTTCTGGAAAATTTTTATCGAATTTGAATATTTCTCTAACCTATTGTTTTAACACATATTTTTAAAGTTGGTTAAAAAGTGACCCATCTAACAAAAACCCAGCGTTTCCGTGGCTTTGGATCAGGCCTACCCACTTTATGCACAGCGTTATCCACAGCTTTTGTGGATAAGATGAAAGCCGATAATCGACTCAATGTTTTATAAATAGGTTATTACAAAGCACTTTAACTATGACTGCTAAATCGGCCTGTTTACTGATGCCTCCAAACAAGAAAACACTTGCACTTTTCGACGTAAACGGTCAGAATTCGCGCCCTTTATCGCCCGACCCATTTAGACGAAACCATGAAACAAGGCATTCACCCGGATTATCGAGACGTTGTCTTCCAGGACATTTCCTCAGAATTTGCGATCCTGACAAAATCAACTGCAACTACCAAAGAAACCATTAAATGGGAAGACGGCAATGAGTATCCATTGCTGAAACTTGAAATTTCAAGTCAGTCTCATCCGTTTTATACCGGCAAGCAGCATATCCTGCAAACCGCTAAACAGGTCGACAAGTTCCGTCAACGTTACGGCAAATAAGACCTGAATCGTCGACTTACTGTCTGATTTGAAAAGGGGTGCAACAGCACCCCTTTTTTATGTCTTGCCTTTTTTTTAAATCTAGCCCTTTTTAAATTTTGAATTACCTTCGGTGCCGCTGAATAATTGGCCCATGAACAAAGTTTATACCTGCTTGATATTGCTGCTATTCACTATTAGCGGCTGCGCTACCAACCCGGTTACGGGCGACAGCGATTTCGCCATTGTTTCCGAGTCCAGGGAAATCGAACAGGGCCGTCGTTACCACAGTGCAATACTCGCCCAGTACGGGGTTTACGATGACCCCGAGTTACAGGCTTATGTGAACCGAATCGGTCAGCAACTGGCAGCTAAAAGTCATCGCTCGTATTTGAAATTTACTTTTACCGTACTCGACTCACCCGATATCAACGCCTTCGCATTGCCCGGAGGATATATCTATATTACGCGTGGAATCATGGCCTATCAGGGATCCGAAGCGGTGCTGGCAGGTGCAAAATAACGAAGCGTTTCTACAGGCCAGGAACCCTGACAAAGAGGCGCTGGTGCAAATTGCGGTGGTGAGTCTCGGTAAAGATGAATCACTGGTTGCATTGCTGAAACGACTGACCCGAAATAAAGAACTCGAGGTGCGCAAACGAGAATACGGAGTCACTGCGCGTACTCGAGTCAAGCCAAAAAGTGGTGACTATCAGCCAGCACGGATTTCTGCCATCGAACTTGATAATCGTCAGGCATTAACACTCTTGGGAACCGCCAAAAATGAACAGTTTGTCGAAAGCGACTCGTACTTTAATGCCATTAACAGCAGTTTCACGCGACTGACGCCAGAACAGATTGACGCAATCCAGCTACCCAGGCTGGAAATCATTGAGCGGCAAAGCGGCGATAATTTCGCTTCGCTGGCGCAGCGTAGCGCAATCGAACACCAGGCTGAGGATATTCTTCGCCTGCTCAATCGGGCATTCCCTCAGGGCGATATCACAAGTATCAAAACTTTAAAAATTATTACCCGTGACTAAGGAGCTGGTGCGCGAGTTAATCCGCAATGTGCGAGCGCGCACAAACGAGCGGGTCCAGCTATACTCAAAGCTGTTTCGATTGATGCCCGTTTAACCAAACTACGAGAGTGATGTGTCGAGTTTCCCCTATATCCGCAAGCGCCGAATGCGTCGTGATGACTTTTCCAGACGTTTAATGCGTGAAAATGTGCTTAGCGTAAATGATCTCATCTACCCGATATTCGTTCATGATGGAGCACAGGATCGCGAAGCGATCACATCCATGCCAGGGATCGACCGGGTCAGTATCAACGCCCTGGTTGAAGAAGTGCAGCAAATCGCCGAACTTCGGATTCCGGCGATTGTACTGTTTCCGGTAGTCGGTGAAAGCGGCAAAAGTGATACCGCCGACGAGGCGTGGAATCCGGATGGACTAGTGCAAAACGCGATTCGAGCGATCAAGCAGGCACAGCCGGAACTCGGCGTCATTACCGATGTCGCGCTGGATCCCTATACCAGTCATGGTCAGGACGGACTGGTTAGGCAGGGTTATGTTGCCAATGATGAAACCGTCGAAGTACTGGTTAAGCAGGCCTTATCGCATGCCGAGGCAGGCGCCGACATCGTCGCCCCTTCCGATATGATGGACGGTAGAATCGTCGCGATTCGAGAGATGCTGGAGCAAAACGGGCATGTAAATACCCGCATACTGGCTTATGCCGCGAAATACGCGTCCAATTTTTATGATCCGTTTCGCGATGCAGTCGGGTCGGCGGGTAATCTGGCGGGTGGCAACAAGTTCAGCTATCAAATAGACCCAGCCAACAGTAACGAAGCCCTGCAAGAAGTCATGCTCGATATCGATGAAGGGGCCGATATGATCATGGTCAAACCCGCCCTGCCCTACCTCGATATTATTAGAAGAGTTAGCCAAGAATTGCAGTTCCCCACTTTCGCCTATCACGTCAGCGGTGAGTACTCGATGTTGAAAGCGGCCACGCTAAATGGCTGGCTCGATGAAAAATCCTGCGTATTGGAAACGCTACTTTCGATAAAACGGGCCGGTGCCGACGGAATTCTGACTTATTTTGCAAAATCTGCAGCGGCATGGTTGCAGCAAAACCGGTGAGCAATAGCGAGACCGGGGATGATTGCTATGCCGTCGTCGGCAATCCGGTTTCGCACAGCCTGTCACCACAGATTCATGCCCAATTTGCGACACAGGTCAATCAGCTGATTCAATATCAGGCGATTGAAATAGCCGAAGATAATTTCGAACAGGGCCTTTATGACCTGCAACAGCAAAATTTCAAGGGTCTCAATATTACAGTGCCCTTCAAACGCAAGGCATGGGAACTCAGTGATGAGTTAAGCCCGCGGGCCCATGATGCGGGTGCGGTCAATACCCTGATATTCCAGGAAGACGGCAGTATCGTCGGCGATAACACCGACGGCATCGGACTAACCCGTGACCTGGCTCGCAATCTGCGAATCCTGATGCGACAGCGCAAAATCCTGATACTCGGTGCGGGCGGCGCGGTGCGCGGCGTACTGGGTCCGATCCTGGCACAGGGTCCGCGAAACCTGACCATTGCCAACCGTAGCCTGGACAAAGCCGAAGAACTGGCCGCAGATTTCAGCGGGCTCGGTAAAATTGATGTATCCGCTTACCGTGACCTTGGAAGCGAACATTTCGACCTGATTATCAACGGTACCGCAGCCGGTTTAAGCGATGAAATTCCGCCCGTTCCTGACGGGGTACTCGGGGCGAATTCGGTATGCTATGACATGATGTACAAGCTTGATAAAGCAACAGCCTTCGTCGATTGGGCATTGTCCCGCGGTGCGGTCGATGCCCACGATGGTCTCGGAATGCTGGTGGAACAGGCGGCAGAATCTTTTTATATCTGGCGCGGAATCCGCGTTGATACCGCTGAAGTTCTCGGGTCTTTACGCCAGACATGAATCGCAGTGAACGCGATAATCTGCCTGGTGACACCGAGTTAACCGATGTTCGCTCAGAACAGATTCGAATTCTGTTTGCCGCAACACCCAGCTCACTATCGACCGTATTGATCGCCAGCCTGGTGCTGTCCTACGTCTTATGGCCGGTTATTAATTCGACCGCCATTGTCACCTGGTGTGGAATCATCAATTTACTATCGCTGGTTCGACTGTTGAACTATTTGAAGTTCAGGAAGCTGGATGGGCAACGGGTCGTCGACAATGTGTGGCACCATTACGCGATTGCTACTGGCGTTACCTCCGGCCTGACCTGGGGGCTCGGTGGTTACCTGTTATTTGCCGAGCAAAGCCTGGTGCACCAGGTTTTCCTTGGATTCGTAGTCGCCGGGATGTGTGCAGGTGCGGTTACCACGCTGGCCGCGGTTATAAATGCCGCCCGTGCATTTGTCGTCATCGCACTGGTCCCGATCGTGATCAGGTTTTACCTGGTCGACAACGAAATCAGCCTTCCAATGACCTTTATGTCAACGCTGTTCATGGCGATGATTTTGATCTCGGCGCAACGCCTGAACCAGACTGTCGTGGAGTCCTTATCGGTTCGTCATGAGCGCGAAATTGCCGAACAAACGATTCGACATCAGGCT
>QIJI01000009.1 GCA_003231795.1 Gammaproteobacteria bacterium | reverse complement strand
GCAACTCCGGTGAGCAATTCTTCGATCTTTTCCGACATTAACGCGTTAAAAGGGGCAGCTACGATATTGGCGACCGGCGTAAAAGCGAAAAAAACGGTAATCATTGCGAGCAAGCCAAAAAACAGCCAGATCAGCCACCTGAGGAAATCCAGAAATCCCGGTACGAATGACATCATCCATTCGATCAGCAGATTAAAGCTACTGATTCCATACCAGACCAGCCCTCCAAAAAGCAGCAGATTGATCAGTAGAGGCATTACTACATAAATACGAATGCCGGGGTTACTGAGTAAACGCAGGCCCTGGGCTAGCGCCTGACTACCGCGGGTGACGTCGGCGAGCATCAGTGCTGAATCTCAGGCAAGTTCGACTTTTTCGGGTGCAATCCAGCCTTCAGCTCGATGTTCAGCCATAATTCGAGTGTAAACGCCACCGCGCACATTGAACTCAGCATTGATGCGCATAAAACGCGGAGTAATAGCATTGACCAGATCCGAGAGCATCTGGTTTGTGACCGCTTCATGAAAAGCCCCCTGATCGCGAAATGACCAGAAATACAGCTTCAGCGATTTCAGCTCCAGGCAAAGCTGGTCGGGCACATATTCGATTTCGATACTGGCGAAGTCAGGTTGACCAGTCATCGGGCATAAACAGGTAAATTCCGGCGTATCGATGTGAATCGCGTAGTCGCGCTCCGGATTCGGATTGTCAAATGTGTCCAGATCTCGGGAGGCTTCGGTAGTCATAAGCTTTCTCATGCTGTTTAGGAATTGAGGATTGTGCGGCGCGTTATTATATCCGGGTGACCTTATTAGGCAATATCCGGGTGATCTGATATGGCAATTATTTACGCTGTTTTAATGTTGCCGTTTAACGCAAATGATATACTCTTGACGCAAAAATTTTACCCTGGAAACTCCCGCTAGAATGCGTCTCAGTCAAATTAAAATTGCCGGTTTTAAATCCTTTGTAGACCCAAGCAAAATTTCCTTTCCCGCTAATATCACCGGAATCGTAGGTCCCAATGGCTGCGGTAAGTCCAATGTGATCGATGCAGTTCGTTGGGTCATGGGCGAGTCATCGGCGCGCAACCTGCGCGGCGAATCGATGGAGGACGTGATTTTCAGTGGCTCGTCGGGTCGTAAGCCGGTTGGCCAGGCATCGGTAGAACTCATCTTCGATAACTCGGATGGCCGGGTACGCGGAGAATATGCCAAATATAATGAAATCTCGGTAAAACGAATCGGCACCCGGGTTGGACAGTCCAAGTATTTTCTCAACAACACCCGCTGTCGCCGGCGCGATATTGCGGACATATTTTTGGGCACTGGTCTTGGGCCGCGTAGCTATTCGATCATCGAGCAGGGCATGGTCAGTCGTATTATCGATGCCAAGCCGGATGAACTCAGGGTTTATCTGGAGGAGGCTGCCGGCATTTCAAAATATAAGGAGCGCCGACGTGAAACCGAGTCTCGAATCGGGAATACGCGTGAAAACCTTGACCGCTTGATCGATTTGATCGATGAGATAGACAAGCAGCTCACCCGTCTCGATCGGCAGTCTAAAACGGCTGAAAAATACAAATCGTTAAAACAGGATCAACGCCGTCTGAAGGCAGAAAGCCTGTTGTTACAAAAGCAGGTCTTCGACGATGAGATTGAAGTCCAGAAACATAAACTTGCCTCGGTTGAAACGGGTATGGAAGAACGCACCGCCCATTTGCGTGAGAGCGAAAGGAAGATAGAGGATAGCAGGCAGCAACTGAGTTCGGCGAGCGAACTGCATAATCAGGTACAAGGTCGGTATTACCAGTTAGGATCGGACATTTCGAGCAAAGAGCAGGCGATCGAACATCAAAAAAGTTTACGTCAGCACAACCAACAGGAATTGACCAGCATTCAGCAATCACTGCAGAATTCCGCTTCCATGATGGTCGCCGATGGCGATAAGTTGCAGGCGCTGGAACTCCAGTTGAACGAGATTCTTCCCGCACTCGAAACCAGCCGGGACAGCCTGCAACAGCAACAGGCGGTTCTCGAAATAGCCGAGCAACAAATGCAGGAATGGCAGGAACTATGGGATCAGTTTCGGCGCGAATTTCACCAGGTGCACGAATCGGCACAAATTGAAAACCGCGGTATTGAATATATAGAGCGTCAGGTACAACACACTGATCAGCAGCGCTCCCGCTTACAGCAAGAGCTCGATGCGCTGGACGCGACCGATATCGTCACCGAAATCGATGAGTTCGAAGATCAGGTAGAGGCCAAGACGCAGGAACATGCGGCGACAATGGAACAGGCCCAGACTGGAGCGAATGGCATCCAGCAGTTGCGATCGAGCTGTGAAAGCCTGTCGTCTGATCTCGATCTAAATCGTAATCAGTTGCAAACCGCGAGTGGACGCTTGAGTTCGCTGGAGGCGATGCAGCAAAACCTGCTACACGAAACCAGTGATGAAGTCAGGCAATGGCTTGATAAAAACAGTATCAGCGCGGGTCGCCGTTTAACCGGATTGCTCAGAGTTAAAGACAATGCCGAGAAAGCCGTTGAAGTTGTTTTGTCACCGTTTCTCGGCGCTTATTGTGTAGAACCCGGCGCAGCGATTCCGAATGTTATGGTGTCAAATCAGAATATCGTACTGTTTGACGATAGCCTGGTTAAAACCACGGAGGCTGGGAGAGACTGGCCGAAGTTAAGTGATCTGGTTGAATGTGATGTTGATTTGACCGCACTGCTGGATGGTATTTATCTGTGCGAGGATATGGACGAATTGCACTACAAGCGCTCCCAGCTTCAGGCAGGCGAAAGCCTGGTGGTTCGACAGGGTCTGTGGGCCGGACGCAACTGGGTGCTGCAGTTGGGTGAAGAAGATCATCATAGCGGTATGATTGCGCGCGAACGCGAAATCGAACAGCTACGACAACGCCAGCAGCAGGCGAGCCAGGCAGTGATGACGTTTAAATCTCAATATGATGGCGAGCGGCAACGCCTGCAGGGCCTGGAGCAGCGCTGGAATCAGGACCAGCAGTCGCTTGGCGAAATTCAGCAGCAGTTATCTGACTTGCGCCAGCAGTTAAGTCAGCGCCTGAGTCGGGCTGAACAGGTACAGGACAGGCGCCAGCAACTACAGAAAGAACTGGCTGAGCTCGATACGTTGAAATTGGGCCATACTACCGAATTGGAGTCGAATAGTGCCAAACGCAATGATTTTCTCGAGCAAATTGGCAAAATGAAAGAGCTCGAATCCGAATTGCAGCTACAGAAGACCCACCGGCAACAACATCTCGGCGAGGTTCGGGTGGCTTTGCAACAGATCCAGGATAAATCACATCAACTACAGATCAGGCACCAGGGTTTTGAATCCGAGCAGCGTGCAACCGCCTCGAATATCGAGCGATTAAACCAGCAAACTGAGCAATTTCAGCAGCGCATGCAATCGCTCGAAGCCGCTATTGAAGGAGCAGATAACCCGATAGTCGAGATGGAGTCGGGCTTGCAGGCGCTGTTACAGTCCCGCAGTGAGAATGAAAAAGAACTGGGACTTGCGCAGCAGGCCGTTGGTGAACTTGACAATCAGCAGCGCGAACTCGAAACCGGGCGCAATGAACGACAGCAACAGGTGGATGAATTTCGCAATCAGCTCGAATCACAGCGAATGGAACTGCAGGAAGCGAATATCCGTTGCAATACGATTGAAGAGCAACTGCAACAAAGTGGGTTTGATATCGATGAATTACGTAGCAAGCTGGCCCCGCAGGCTGAGTTGCAACAGTGGCACAGCCAGCTTGAGTCGATCACCGGCCAAATCGAGCGGCTCGGGCCGATCAACCTGGCTGCAATCGAGGAGTACCAGGAACAGGCCGAACGTAAACAGTATCTCGATGCTCAACACCAGGACCTGATTTCGGCGCTGGAAACGCTCGAATCCGCAATTCGAAAGATCGACCGCGAAACGCGAGAACGATTCAAGGATACCTTTGATCAGGTGAATTCACGGCTGATCGAGCGGTTCCCCAAATTGTTCGGTGGTGGCGAAGCCAAGCTTGAAATGACGGAAAACGATTTGCTCAATACCGGGGTTCAGATTATGGCGCGTCCTCCCGGTAAACGGGTTACCAATCTGCAGTTATTGTCCGGTGGCGAAAAAGCGTTGACTGCGGTGGCGCTGATATTCGCAATTTTTGAATTGAATCCCTCACCATTCTGTATTCTGGATGAAGTAGACGCACCGCTGGATGATGCCAATGTCGGGCGTTTTTGCAGTATGGTGGTAGAGATGTCGGAACAGGTACAATTCATCATGATTACGCATAATAAAATTACCATGGAAATTGGCCAGAGTTTGAATGGCATCACCATGCATGAACCCGGCGTATCGCGTCTGGTTTCGGTTGATGTTGGTGAGGCGGTAGCACTGGCGGGCGCGCAGTAATGGATGCCACGACTTTCAGGTGGGTGCTGATCATTATCGCAGTATTGCTGGGAGTGGCGATCTATTTCTACGGCGCGCACCAGTCGCGCCTGCGCAAGCGCAGTGCGATTGAGACCTTTACCCGCGATGAAATCGATTCCGCGTTCATCGAAGACGAACAGTTACGTGACGAGCTCAATAATTTGAATCAAATCCTCAACCACAACGAGTCGGTTGAGGAGATGGATAAAATCGAGATTAATCCGGCGAGCGAGGCCCAATCGACTCCGTTTACGTTGCCGGATCCTGATATTTTTATGCCGGCACTGATGCTTAAAAGCTCTCCGGATCGATTTGTCAGCCATATGTTAAGACATGACGATTTCCGCCTGATCACGGGTGAAGAAGCCGACAATGCGATAAAACATACCCAACTTGATGTTAATGACGATGGTTATCTGGTCGATCCAGATCAAGACGGGGAATCCTTTCAGATTGCCAGTCTGTCCGCTCCAGGTCATTTTCGGGAAGCCGAGCAGCTCGAATTTACTACCCTGGGTTTCAATTGTTTTATTGACCTGGAAACCTGTGAAGATCCGGCGCAGGCCTACGAAGCGATGCTGAAAAAAATTGACGAACTGGTGCGTTTACTCAATGTGAAAGTGTTTAAACCCGGTCAGGAACTATTGACCATTAGCGACGTAACCCGCGTGCGTGAAAAGCTGGCCTGAGAATTCGATCGGTTTTGTAATGCCGCTATCTAAATCAATCATCGCCGAGGTTAAATCACTGCGACAGTCGCTGATTGAGCATAATCATCGCTATCATGTGCTCGACCAGCCCAGCATCAGCGACCAGGATTTCGACCGCCTGTTGCGGCATTTGCAAGAACTCGAGCTCGATCACCCCGAATTGATTTCGCCCGATTCGCCGACCCAGCGTGTCGGTTCCGAGCCGGCCAGTCATTTTGAATCGGTAAAACATGAAGTTGCGATGCTGTCGCTAGATAATGCCTTCGATGAAATCGAAATGCGCGCCTTTGATCGGCGTTTGCGCGACAAGCTGGAGTTCGATTCTGATCTTGCCTATTGCGCCGAACCCAAACTGGATGGACTCGCGCTCAGTTTGCTATATGAAACCGGAAAACTGGTCCGTGCCGCAACCCGGGGTGATGGTCGTAGCGGTGAAAACATTACCGCCAATGCACGCACCTTGTCGTCTATACCTTTAGCGTTGCGCGGCGAGCAGTTGCCGCGTCGCATCGAGGTTCGCGGTGAGGTTTACATGGAACTGGCCGGATTTGCCGCGCTCAACGAAAATCAGCGGCGTGAGGGTAGAAAGGTATTTGCCAACCCGCGTAATGCCGCAGCCGGCAGCCTGCGTCTGCTCGACTCCAGAATTACCGCGAGTCGACCACTGACTTTTTGCAGTTACGGGATCGGTATTTGCGAGGGCGCCGAATTACCCCCAGGACAGTTCGAACAAATGCAGTACCTGCGCGAAATCGGGGTACCGATCAGTCGCCAAATCGAACGCCTCGATTCGATTGACGACTGTCTTGATTACCGCCAGCGAATTCTGCAACAGCGCGAAGCCCTCGACTTTGATATCGATGGTGTTGTGTTCAAGCTGGACGACGTTGAGCGGCAACAGCAGGCTGGTTTTGTATCGCGCGCACCGCGTTGGGCGATTGCCTACAAATTTCCCGCACAGGAAGTGACCACCCGCTTGCTCGATGTTGATTTTCAGGTAGGCCGGACCGGTGCATTAACACCGGTTGCGCGACTCGAACCGGTTGCGGTCGGTGGCGTTATCGTCAGCAACGCGACCTTGCATAATATGGATGAAATCGAACGTAAGGATGTTCGTATCGGTGACCTTGTCATTGTCCGGCGTGCCGGAGACGTCATCCCTGAAGTGGTATCAGCGGTGGTCGAACAGCGAAAAACAGATTTAAAGGCTCCGCAAATGCCGAAACGATGCCCGATTTGTGATTCTGAAGTGTTCCGACAACCGGGGCAGGCCGCTTTTCGCTGCACCGGTGGACTGATTTGCTCGGCGCAGCGCAAGCAGGGAATCAAACATTACGCGTCGCGCAAGGCGATGGATATCGAGGGTCTGGGCGACAAAATTGTTGAACAAATGGTGCAGCAGAAGTTGATCGATTCTGTTGCTGATCTGTTCAGCCTGTCACTGGAGCAGGTTTCGGGGCTAGATCGTATGGCTGAAAAATCGGCTGCCAATCTGCTCGCCGCGCTGGACAAGAGCAAGGAAACTACTCTGGCCCGATTTATTTACGCGCTAGGTATTCGCGAGGTTGGCGAGGCTACAGCCGAGGCGCTGGCGGCATATTTCACCGATCTGGCATCTTTAACTGATGCCGATTTTGAAGCATTACAACTAGTACCGGATGTTGGTCCGGTAGTGGCTGAGAACATACGGCATTTTTTCGATCAGCCTCAAAATCGCGAGATAGTCGACAAGTTGCTTGAACAGGGCGTACATTGGCCC
>QIJI01000181.1 GCA_003231795.1 Gammaproteobacteria bacterium | reverse complement strand
TACTTTCCATGCCTTGCATCAAACGCAGTCGTTTGCGCAGGGCGTCGGGAAAACTGATCTCTCCCTGGATAACCGCCGCGGTTATCTCGCGTACTTGCGAGCCGATTCCAATGGCATCTGCCAATTCGTCAATACATTCCTGATCAATTATGGTCGAATCCATATCAGAAATCAGAAGCTTCTTACGTCGGTCTCCCGGGCGCGTGCAGACGGCATCAATGGATGTCCCGGTTAACGCGTCCCGGGCTTTGTTGGTGATAATCCCGGCATCCAGGGGGGAATGAATAAAAAGATCGCAAGCCTCGCCTGGCGCAAGCCAGTCGGTCTCACCTGATAATCCACCTGACAATCGAAGGGACTGTAAAACCTGTTCGATATGTACCGGTTCCAGCGTCGCCGATTCCGCATTGCCTATCAAAGTTAAAACGTAGTCGGTCATGAAGCTGCCAACGGCATGAGCTTATTTTGTGACTTTCTATGGGCCTTCACGGCTATCTTGATTAACATATGAGAATATTAATCGTAGAGTTGGTCGATGGGGGAATTCTGGACTATATCACAAACGATTCACTGGTCGATACCAGAAGAAACCCGAAAATCCTGGGATCGAAAGGTTCCGTATCATATGCAATTCAGCAGTTATTTTGTCTCGTTAGATTAAAGCAGGAACGCTGATCACAAAGGGGGACGTTACCCTTTGACCGAAAAGTCGAGCCCAATGATCACCCATATACTTCCTTCTCATCTTTTAATTTTTCCGGGTCATATGAGGAGCTACCCTGAATCGTTGCTACTGCCACAACATGGCGGCACCGAATACACCACTGGCATCACCATGCTCGGCCCTGACAATTGGCGTCTCTACATAATCGGAAAAGACATATGACGCCAGACCCTGAGGCAGGTTTTGGTAAATTGCCTCGATATTCGACATCCCACCACCAAGAACAATCACATGGGGGTCTATAATATTAATGACATGTGCCAGCGCACGGGCCATCTGGTCGAAATAACTTTCCATCATGGCAATCGCATTCGCCTCACCTTCGGCGGCAGCAGCAATAATTTCTTCGCTACTGCGCGATTCACCAAAGCGGGTCTGGTAATTTGACATTAGCCCTGGACCCGACAGGTAGGTTTCGATGCAGCCCGTTTTTCCACAGTAGCAATCTGGCTGACCATCTTCATCGCGTCGCCAGGGCAATGGGTTATGCCCCCATTCGCCGGTAATGGAATGCGGGCCATTGACCAGTTTTCCATTCACCACCAGTCCACCGCCGGTGCCGGTGCCGATGATAACGCCAAACACTATCGGGTAGTCTTGCGCTACCCCGCCCAGCGCTTCCGATAGCACAAAACAATTGGCGTCATTTTCGATTCGAACTTCTCGCTGCAATCGAATTTCGAGATCACGTTGTAACGGTTGATCATTGAGGCAGACGGTATTGGCGTTACGCAGCAACCCCGATCGCGGCGAAATCGCGCCGGGCACCCCGATACCGACACGGCTGACAACGTCGAGTTCAGATTCCGCTCGCTCTACTAGTTGCCCTATGGTTTCAACGATATCCTTGTAATCCTGTGCCGGGGTAGCGACCCGTTCCCGGTAAAGCGGTTGGTGCTGTGCATCCAGTACCAGGATTTCGGTTTTAGTGCCGCCCAGGTCTATGCCTGCTTTACAGGTCATCGTATTGCCTCCGGTTAAGCGTGAAACCCGTGTTCGATATAATTTTTTTATGCACTTATCCACAAAATAATATTTTTTAATCCCCTCGAAATCGAGGCAAGTTAAATCAATGAGCTAGAAACCTTTGCTGACGCCATTTCTAGCAAAAATTCCCGACTTATCCACAGGTAATGCCCATTCTCTCCACAGGTCCATACACAATATAATGTACTTGACCTTCCGCCAAAACACATTATATTGTGTATCTAACAAATTGTTCACCTTTTACAAATATATTAAGGCTGGCTGGTTAAAACCGATCCTTAACGAGATCTTTTACGAAGTTTTTGATAGTTAAGAAGTTACTTTAACTATTAGCGGTAAAGAACTAGCCAGAGGCAATAAACGCGGATTAATCGCGGATTTTCTATTGTACAATTTTTTTAGGTACGCTTTTTTTTGGAAAATCATTGGAAATCACGAATCGGGCTTTTTATGCAAAATATTGAATCACCTCTCACCGAGCCAACCGTCGCACCTGTCAAGTCAGCACCGAAGGTTAAAGAAAGTACCAGTAATTCCCTCAGTAATTACAACGTCGTACGCCGTAATGGCAAGTTAACCAGTTTTGACAGAGACAAAATTGCAGTCGCGATGACCAAAGCTTTTCTGGCGGTCGAAGGTGGTCAGGCAGCAGCCTCGACCCGGGTCCATGAAACTGTCGAAGAATTAACCAGCCTGGTCGTCGCTACGTTGATGCGTCGGCAACCGGACGGGGGAACTTTCCAGATTGAAGATATTCAGGACCAGGTTGAACTGGCCCTGATGCGCAACGGCGAACAGAAGATTGCCAGGGCTTATGTTCTTTACCGCGAAGAACGTTCCACCGCCCGCGCCCAATGCCGCCTCGATACCCGTGAAGAAGTGCAGGATGAAGAGCGTATCGAATTCACCGTGAAGCATGCCGATGGCAGCATCATGCCGCTCGACACGTCAAGACTGCAAACCATTATCAACGAAGCCTGTGAGGGTCTCGAAAGTGCCAGCTCGGAACGGGTTTACGCCGAAACCATTAAAAACCTGTTCGATGGTGTCCCACTCAAGGACGTCAGTCCTACCGTAGTAATGACCGCTCGTGGGCTGATCGATCGTGAGCCCGAATATTCACAGGTTGCCGCCCGTCTGCTACTCGACGCATTACGCAACGAGTCGCTCGGATTTATTGGCGATGGTTCACCCGACGCTACTTTTGCTGAAATGTCGGAACGTTATAAAGATTATTTCGGCAACTATATTAAAAAGGCAGCCGACCTTGAATTACTGGATAAGGAATTGCTCAAGTATGACCTCGAGCAGCTCGGACAGGCTCTGCAACCGGCGCGTGATCAGCAGTTTACCTATCTCGGGTTACAGACGCTGTACGACCGCTATTTCATTCATCACAACGATATACGTTTCGAATTGCCGCAGGCGTTTTACATGCGCGTATCCATGGGTCTGGCGATTAACGAAGTCAAACGTGAAGAAAGAGCGATTGAATTCTATAATCTGCTGTCTTCCTTTGACTTCATGAGCAGCACGCCCACCCTGTTCAATTCAGGCACGCTGCGCCCACAACTATCCAGCTGTTACCTGACCACGATACCTGACGATCTGGACGGTATTTTCAGCGCCATTAAAGATGATGCGTTACTGTCCAAATTTGCCGGCGGTCTTGGCAATGACTGGACCCGGGTACGTGGTATGGGATCCCATATCAAGGGTACTAATGGCAAGTCCCAGGGTGTGGTTCCCTTTTTGAAGGTAGCTAACGATACCGCGGTTGCGGTCAACCAGGGCGGCAAGCGTAAAGGCGCGATGTGCGCCTATCTGGAAACCTGGCACCTTGATATCGAAGACTTTCTTGATTTGCGCAAGAACACCGGTGAAGAGCGTCGCCGTACGCACGATATGAATACCGCCAACTGGATTCCGGATCTGTTCATGAAACGGATTGCGGAAGAAGGCCAGTGGACTCTGTTTTCACCCTGTGAAGTACCCGATCTGCACGAATTGTATGGCGCTGAATTTGAAACCGCTTATTGCGCATATGAAGCAAAGGCGGATCGCGGTGAGATCAAGATTTTCCGTCGTCTTCAGGCTGTCGATCTGTGGCGCAAGATGCTCGGTATGTTATTCGAAACGGGCCATCCCTGGGTCACCTTCAAGGATCCCTGCAATATTCGTTCACCACAGCAACATACCGGTGTAGTGCACTCTTCCAACCTGTGTACTGAAATCACGCTGAATACCTCGGATACTGAAATTGCGGTTTGTAACCTGGGCTCGGTCAACATGGCCCAGCATATCGACGACAACGGCCTCAATCTTGTAAAGCTGGAAAAGACGATTAATACTGCGATGCGGATGCTCGATAACGTTATCGACTACAACTATTACAGCGTACCGCAGGCGCGTACTTCCAACCTTCGCCACCGCCCTGTCGGGCTTGGCATCATGGGATTCCAGGATGCGCTGTACAAGCAACATATCCCCTATGCGTCGGAAAAAGCAGTCGAATTTGCCGACGAATCCATGGAAGCCGTCAGTTATTACGCGATCCAGGCTTCGAGCCAGCTCGCCGCAGAACGTGGTGCCTACTCCAGCTACCCGGGATCATTGTGGAGTCAGGGAATCCTGCCGATCGATTCGGTGGATCTTCTGCGCGAAGCTCGAGGCGAATACCTGCAGCAGGACAACAGTTCTCGAATGAACTGGGATAGCCTGCGCCAACGGGTAATGACGGTTGGGATGCGTAACTCCAACACCATGGCGATTGCACCTACAGCAACCATTTCGAACATCTGTGGCGTGAGCCAGTCGATCGAACCGATTTACCAGAACCTGTTTGTCAAATCGAATCTGTCGGGCGAATTCACCGTGATCAATCCCTACCTGGTGGACGATTTGAAGGCACATGACCTGTGGGACGATGTCATGGTCAACGATCTGAAATACTACGATGGCAGCGTACAAAGTATTGATCGCGTACCGGATGATTTGAAATCCATTTATTCCACTGCGTTTGAAGTCGACTCCCGCTGGCTGGTGGAAGCAGCATCGCGTCGCCAGAAGTGGATCGATCAGGGGCAGTCGCTGAATCTCTACATGGCGGAACCGTCCGGTAAAAAACTGGACAACCTGTACAAACTGGCCTGGGTACGTGGGCTGAAAACGACTTATTACCTGCGTTCGCTCGGTGCTACAGCGGTAGAAAAATCCGCAATCAAAACACCCGAACCGGCTGAACCCGAACCGAAGATATGCTCGATACTAGATCCGGATTGTGATGCATGCCAGTAGCCGGAATGGACAGGCCAGATTCATTAGATAGGCCAGATAGATTGACTAGCAAGATAGACCCAAAAGATAGACGTAGATTAAAGATCAGGAGAAACATATGTTGAACTGGGATGAACCATTAACCCCGCAAGCACCGAGAGCACCGGAGCCTTCGCTGGATACGTCAGCGATCAGCACCGATCCCGGTATGATTCCTCCGATTCCGCAGGACATTCTGGCTGAAACACCGCCAGAATCTCTATTAATAGTGAAAACCCCGGTAATAGCGAAAACCCCAGTAATAGCGAAGACCCCGGACGCGGTTCCTGTATCGGCAAAGCCGATCAACCCGGACGACAAACGTGTTGTTAATGGCCTTACCGATATCAATCAACTGGCACCTTTTAAATATCCATGGGCCTGGGAGTATTTCTTAAACGCGAATAAGAATCACTGGACTCCACTCGATATCAACATGACTCAGGATGTACATGACTTTCAGCACAAGTTGACCCTGGAGGAACGTCACGTATACGAAAACGTACTGTCATACCTGACCACCTCCGATATTATGGCGATGCGCAACATCGGGCTTGCTGTGATGGAAAAAATGACAGCGCCCGAGCTGCAAATCTACCAGGCACGCCAGGTTTATGAAGAAGCTATGCATACCTGGACCTACCAGCATTGTATTGAAACCATCGGCCTCGATCAGGGCGAGATTTATAATCGTTATCGGGTAGTGCCGGAAATTCACCACAAGATTCAGATGTGCAACCAGCGTCTGGATTCAGTATTACGCCCTGGCATCGATCTTACTGATCGCGACGAGCTCGAAAATTTTGTGATGGCTTATACCTTTTTCGCCGGCGTATTCGAAGGCACCTGGTTTTACAACGGATTCAGCCCGATATTTGCGCTGCAACGCCGCGGACTGATGAAAGGCACCTCTGAACAGTTGCAGTACATCATGCGTGATGAGGTTCTGCACGCATCCTTTGGAATTCGTGTCTGTAATCAAATCGTGCTCGAAGAAAATATCAAGCTCGACCCGAAAATGATTCAGCAAATGTGGGAAGAAGCCGAAGCCGCTGAAACGCAATATGCGCATTTCCTGCTGCCGGACCCGATACTGGGGTATAGCGCCAAGGACCACATTGCGCAGTTTCGTTTTATCGCCAATCGCCGCGCCAACAAATTGCATCACAAGATTCCATTCCCGGGTGCCGAAAACGCACTGCCGTGGCTGGACGAACAGGCTAATTTGAAAAAGGAGAAAAACTTTTTTGAAACCCGCGTCACCGAATATCAAACCGGTGGTGCATTGAACTGGGATTGAGGATTTAAACCCCGTTCTCCCGCCTTGATATCTCGATAGGCGGAGAGTTGGGGTCAGCACCGAATTAGTGTTACACGCGCTCTTCGGTTGTAACCTTAGGCCAGATAGTGGGATACCCCATATCCCATTGTCTGGCCTCGTTTTTTCTGCACCCGATATCCAGGAACTCTGATGTTGCCTGCAGGGTCTACTGATGTATATTGACCACTACCGAAAATCGAGGGTTCATTCCCAGCCGCTCAAAAAATGTACCGATTTCTGCTTTTTCTCTGCTTTCTATTCCTGTCACCACTGAGTAACGCTTCAGACGATAGCGACTCGAAAACACGTCAGTTTCCCGAAGCCTCAGCCGATTTCAGCAATTATATCGAACAGGTTGAGCAGTATTTGATCCGGCATAGTTTGCCCGGCCGCAGCGAAGCGGAGATTCGACTCAATCTGCCATTCGAAATAGCCGCTTCATCGCAGGTCCCCTACCGTGGCAAATTTCTACTCATTCACGGCTTGAATGATTCCGCTTACGTATGGACTGATATGGCACAGGCAATTGCCGCTCGCGGCTTTGACGTTCGCGCTATATTGCTACCCGGGCATGGTTCACACCCCCAGGAAATGCTGGATATCTCATTTCGAAGTTGGCTTCGATCAGTACGCAGGCACTATGAATACTGGCAAGTGGACGATAC
>QIJI01000042.1 GCA_003231795.1 Gammaproteobacteria bacterium | reverse complement strand
CCACCAATCCTCAAGGTTGGAAAAAAATGTGCGGCTGACGCGATTCTACCCAGACAGGCAGCGGCTTCGAGCAAGCTGATTGCCATCGGTACGTCCACCGGCGGTACCCAGGCGCTCGAATATGTACTTTCGTCGCTTGGACCGGAAACGCCGGGCGTGGTCGTTGTGCAACATATGCCAGAGGCTTTTACCAATGCTTTCGCACGGCGGCTGGATGGTATTTCGAAGATGGTGGTCAAGGAAGCCGAAGACGGCGACCTGGTCGAAACGGGGAAAGTATTGATTGCGCAGGGAGGTAAACATCTGATGGTTGAGAATCGGGCAGGGAAGCTTTACGCGATGATCAAGCAAGGTCCACTGGTGAGTCGCCATCGTCCGTCGGTCGATGTATTGTTTCGATCGGTCGCACAAACTGCGGCGAAACAAACCCTCGGAATAATCATGACTGGAATGGGCGATGATGGGGCTAGTGGCATGAAGGAAATGTTCGATGCCGGTGCATTTACGGTTGCCCAGGATGAGGAAAGCTGTGTCGTTTTTGGAATGCCGGCAGTAGCAATCAAGCGTGGCGGAGTCAGAAAGATCACTTCACTGGCAAAAATTCCGCAAATGATGAGCGACTTCAGTCGACCGATTGATTTCAAGTCATATGTCTAGAGCTTTTAGGTTGCTGTTCGATTTGGTTTGATAGTTGTTTGCAGATGGACCGCAAAGCTTGCGCTGCATTTGCCGATGGCGACAGGCTTGTAACCGGCTGGTACTTTGCTACCGACAGGCGCAGTTCCTGATCTTCGGGAATTTCCCCGAGCAATTCGAGATTCGAAACCCTGAGGTATGTTCGCATCAACGTCTGCAACCGGGAAAACCGGTCGGTCGATGATTTTGAAACCTGGTTAAAGATAATGGCCGGGTTGAATTCCCGAATCGATTGTTCGATCGCCTGTGGCTTTTCATCTCCGTATTGTGCCGCCAATTCGAGAAGTTCATCGATATCTTTAATATCCGTTTTTCGGATTAACTGACTGACGTCATCATAGGACAGGAACGACGACAAGCCCTTTCGGATTACCGCCAGTTTGACAAACCGGTAGAGGTCGAGAATTGCGGTGGGATCACCGGTGGTGACGCAGAGGTGGATGTCCGCCGCGAGGAAAAAATCCAGGGTATTGAAATGGGTGCCGGCACCCACGTCTATAATGACGATATCACTTTCGATCAGTCTTATATGGCGCAATACCTTGGCTCGTGTCGCAGCCGGCATGTTGGCGGTATGCAGCGAATCGCCGGTTCCCGCAATGAGTCTGATTCCGGCAAATCCACTGAGTTGCTCGGCAATCTGTTCAAGCGATGCCGCTTTTTTATCGATAAAGTCGGTCAAACTGTATTTGGGTTTAAACAAACCCATCAGGATATGGAGATCGGCACCGCCGGAATCCATATCAATCAGGGTGACCGAGTAGCCTGATTGACCCAACAGATAAGCAATATTGGTCGAAATGACGCTTTTACCGACACCGCCTTTGCCGGAGCCGATTGAAATTATGGTAGGCATAAAAACAGTGTAGCACCCAATCGTCCAGGCAGGCTGTCATGGTGGCATATTAGGGTTGCGATAATGTTTATCCCAAGTACCGACAGACCCCTGGCCTGGTACAAGCCTGTTTATACATCTGTTTCCACGAGTGAGCGATAGAAACGATTGTATATTTGGTTAAAGTTTAGTCGCTATCGGACGTTAACCCGGGTATCCCTATAACTTCAGCTAATACACATAGCGTTGAACCGGAAAAAGTGCAATTGAGAACCCAGGAAAATATAGAAACCAAACACCTGTTGACCAATTTCTCTGGCCTGACAGGTCGCTGCCGTTTGTTGGCTAATGATGTTATTGAACTCAATAAAACCGCGGTAGTTGAAGCGCCGAATATTTAACTGCCATGTCAAAAATATTACAATCTGTCGATGACCGAACCCAGCTGGCCGGAACCAACCGAATTGAGTTATTACTTTTTAATTTAGGCCGGGATCCGGTTAACGATCGAGTGGAAGTATTCGGGATCAATGTTTTCAAGGTCAGAGAGGTGTTGCTCATCCCGCAGATAACCCGTGCGCCAGACATGCCGGACTCGCTCGAAGGTATGGTGACGTTGCGGGGCAATATGATTCCGGTGATTAACCTGATTCGCTATTGTGGATTTTGTAGTGAAATCAAACCCAATATTATGATTGTTACTGAGTACAACAATAATGTGCAGGGTTTTCTGGTAAATGCTGTTGAAAATATCGAACGTCTGGCCTGGGACGACATTAAATCACCGCCACCGATGATGGATAGTCAGCGCGGCGGACTCATTACAGCAGTCACCGAACTGGATGATAAAGGACTGGTTATGATCATGGATGTTGAAAAGGTGCTTGCCGATACTGCCGGGTATTCTCATGATGAATCAACTTTTCAGGAAATTCCGAATATCAGCGATCAGCAGTATAATGTGATATTTGCCGATGATTCGAGTGTTGCCAGACAACAGATAAAGAAAACCCTTGATCAAATGGGGGTTAAATATATTGTGACAGTCAATGGTCTTGAAGCATGGGAAAAACTTCAGGAAATTGCCACCAGCTCCGAATCTCAAAGCCAGCCGGTCAGTGACCATATCCAACTGGTGCTAACCGACATTGAAATGCCGGAAATGGATGGATACGTGCTCACGCAAAACATCAAGCAGGACGCTCGATTTGATGGAATTCCGGTAGTTATGCATTCCTCGTTAAGCGCGGATGCCAACCAGAGTCTGGGTTGGAGCGTGGGTGTAGATGCTTATGTCCCGAAATTCGATCCCCGGGAATTGGCCGATACACTTTTAAGACTGTTATCAGGATCTGAAAACTCTACTACCTCGACTGATGAACCCAGAGCAATCAGAAACTAAATTAACCCACTGCACGACAATGGATTTCAGTTATAAACGGAATTGCTGACCCTGGTTTGCCACAATATTGCAATCTGGGGTGTTCGGAATAGCAGAAGTCTGAAATCTTGCTCCTGTCGGTACCTGCTGTCCTAATTCGGGCGATCAAATCGGGCGCTACACAAATCTGAAAAATTCGTGACGGGGAATTGCGACAGTGGTGATATCCATCATGGCAATCATTATCCATCCCGGGAAAAGAAATGCCGCCTTATCGATGTCTCATTATGTCTTTCACCGGGTTCTGCTGTGATGTCGCAGGGGATCAGGGTTGAAAAACTGGCACCCACTGAACAATTCGACGGTTCGTGCCGGTACTTGAGGCCGTTTAGCGATCACTTGCCGCGTTTTATCGGTATTTTTCGACAAAATATTGCCATATTCTATACTCTGAAATAGATGCCAGCCGTAAGCCATTGAAAATAAACGTTTAAATTAATTGGCACGTATTTAGCATATATATTTGAAATTGATCAAGTAGAAAAGGTAGTAGATTCTTATGTCGCCAACAACACAACTTGCCAAGAGTGAAAAATCGGTAGCACAGATGCCTGCACAGGTGATTGCGTTAGACTCCAGGGAAGGTGCGCCGGCCAACCATGATAAATATTTGCGAGTGCTGCAGCTATCAGATCTGTTGTCGCGTAATCTCATAGTGAGCCAAATCATTGAAACATTTATGCTGGAAATCGCCAATGATATCGAACACTGTGGATTTCGGTTCATCTGTTCGGACACTGATATTTCGATTGAAAAAGGTCAGTGCGAAGGCACAAGTGTTAATTATCGGCTTACCATTCAAAATCGATTGCTCGGTGAACTCACCGTGGTCAAACAGAGAAGTTTCAAGGAACAGGAATTAAGTGACCTCGAAAATCTGTTGTGCGCGCTAATCTATCCACTCAAAAACTCGTTGATGTACCGGATTGCGCTTAAGTCTGCGTACCGGGACCCGTTAACCGGGCTCAACAATCGTACTTCGATGGAAAAGTATCTACCGCGCGAAATTGATCTGGCTAAACGCCACAAGCAATCGATGGCATTAATGGTTATGGATCTGGACGGATTCAAGCAGATCAACGACCAACACGGTCACGACATTGGTGATCAGGTGCTACGTAAAGTCGGGCAGGTAATCAGCCAGGTGATCAGAAATACCGATCTGGTGTATCGTTACGGCGGAGATGAATTTGTGGGAGGCCTTGCGCAAACCGATATTCACGGAGCTATCGATGTTTGTGAACGAATCCGAACCAGTATCGACGATCTGAAACTGGACAATTATGACATCAGTGGGCATGTACAGGTCAGTATTGGAATTACGCTGGTACGGGAAAGCGATAATTTCATCAGTGCGTTCAAGCGCGCCGACAAAGCGCTGTACCGGGCAAAAGTAAACGGCAAGAATCAAATTATAATCTGTTAGGGAGCCTCTGATTCATTCATGAATTGATCAGAGGCTTCTTAGTCAATTCTCAAGCGGCTGCCTGTTCCAGCTTGCCCGAATCTATCCAGTTCCCGGCTTAGCCTGAACTATTTAACCTCGAATATTGCGAGATATAAGGTCGATCCGGTCCGCATCGATTCAGTCTGCTGAAAATCGGCGCAATATGGTCTATATATTAAACCTGACAAAGGGTTGTCGATATTCGGTTAGCGGCTTTAAAGCCGCTCAGTCTGAATCCGTTTTTACTGTGGATACTGTTAACCCGAACAATTCGTAAACATACTCGTGTCCTTGCTTGTTCTTTGAGTTTACGGGAAATTATCCTCGATCGACCGGATCAATAAGTCCGGCACTCAATCGGATAATCCCCCGTAAACTCAAAGCCCGGCGCAATCATCACGGTAGTTTGCGAATTGTCCGGGCTAAATACAACCAAAGTTCTATGGACCGGGGCCACCCCAAGATGTTTTAATAAACGCAGAATTGAATCGATGAGGTCATGCTAATGGGTATTAATACGACGGTTTCCGAAACCGGTAACAAGGTTACCATTTCGGTAGCCGGCAAATTCGATTTTCAGCTTTACGACGAATTCAGGGCGTCCTACGCTGATACCGCAGGTAGTGGGGTTGAGTATGTGGTAGATTTGTCGAATACCGAGTACCTGGATAGTTCAGCTTTAGGTATGTTATTGCTGTTACGCGAGCATGCCGGCGCGGAGTCGTCGAATATTGAAATTACCCAGGCCTCGCCTGAGGTTCGAAAGATCCTCGACGTTGCGAATTTTGGAAAGTTGTTCAGAATTTAAATGGTGTTCAGAATTTAATGGGCCTCTGAAATGATTGATTACGCGGAAAAACGCGACTTCCTGCGCATGCCGATAGATTGCGAATTAAGTTTTATGCGGGTGGGTAGTTCGGCACGTTACGAAGGTAATGTAATCAATTTGAGTAGTCAGGGAATTCTGTTTACTTCCAGCGAACGCTTTGACGAGGGTGCCGCGCTGGAACTTCTGTTGACGCCGAGTAATTCGGAAACCGCACCCATGGAAGCTACGGGTGTGGTGACTCGAGTGACTGACTATGAGCCAGTATTTGAAATCGCCTGCGCCATCAACGACATCAAATAATCCATCTAATCAGGAGTAGATGCTTAGGCATTGTTATATTAATTTGGCATACCTGGTCACCGGGTTAATAGGTTCGCTGAACATAGTCTTTTACCATCCCGATAAATTCCTGCGCGATCGAATCTCCTTTCAGGGTTACCGTTTTTTCCCCGTCCTCATACACCGGTGCCACCGGTTTTTCACCGGTTCCAGGCAGGCTGATGCCAATATTGGCGTGCTTGCTTTCCCCGGGGCCGTTGACGACGCAACCCATTACCGCCACTTTCATAGACTCAACGCCGGGGTACTGCGATTTCCATTGCGGCATTGCCTGATCCAGCTCTTGCTGTATCTGCTTCGCCAGAACCTGGAAATATTCACTGGTGGTGCGACCGCAGCCCGGGCAGGCGGTTACGCTTGGCGCAAACGAGCGAATTCCCAGCGATTGCAAAATGTGTTGTGCCACTTTGACTTCACGCTCACGCGCGGCTCCGGGCTCTGGCGTTAGCGATACACGGATGGTGTCGCCAATTCCCTGGTTGAGCAAAATAGACAAGGCTGCAGTGGACGCAATAACTCCGGGGTCACCCATTCCCGCCTCGGTCAATCCAAGGTGCAGAGCATAGCGACATTGTTTGGCCAGGCTCTGGTAGACATCGATCAAATCGGATACACGGCTCATCTTGCAACTGATGATAATTCGATCACTCGCCATGCCCAGGTTTTCAGCGAAGGCCGAACTATCGAGTGCTGACTGGATCACCGCCTGCCGGGTTATGGATTCGAGCGATGCGGGATCGGCAAGGTTGGCGTTGCGCGTCAACAGCCCCGCCAGTAACTGTGGATCCAGACTGCCCCAGTTCACGCCAATACGAACCGGTTTGTCATGGCGGCAGGCAATTTCGATCATTTCGGTAAACTGCGGATCTCGTTTTTTACCGCGCCCGACATTGCCTGGATTAATACGATACTTTGCCAGCATACGTGCGCAGGCATCGTTTTCCCTGAGCAATTTGTGGCCATTAAAGTGAAAATCGCCGATTAAAGGCACCTGGCATCCGCGCGCATCCAGTTTTTCGATAATATGAGGAATTGCCTGCGCTGCCTGATGATTATTGACGGTCACTCTGACCAGCTCTGAACCAGCTTCGTGCAGGCGCGCGACCTGCTCGACAGTAGCAGGGATATCTGCCGTGTCGGTATTGGTCATCGATTGCACCACTACCGCTGCATTGGCGCCTATTTTGACCCCGCCAACGTCAACGCTTAATCGGGTTCTGGATTCGGTCATAAAGAGATAATAACTGTGTCTGCTGCGTAATAATAAAGAACATTGACGGCCAGTGAAAGCTAAGCTGATAAAGGGTAATTCGCCACCTGCAGTTTGAACCAATGATACGACAACTTGTCCTAAATATCGTGAATTACTATGGTATATTGTCGCGATGAAGAAAACTGCTTTCATTCCATTTCTTGTCCTGATCTCGCTGGTGATCATG
>QIJI01000033.1 GCA_003231795.1 Gammaproteobacteria bacterium | reverse complement strand
CTATTCGAGTCGGTTGATTTCTGGGTTACGGAGATTTGTCGTGCCGGATTTTCGGATTCTGGACAGCGTTTGTTGCAGGCTAATGATCCATCTCTTAACACCCTTATGTGCTTTAAGAAATCTTAGGAGCCTGTCGGTCTTAGGATAAATCTACTGCGGAAAAGACATTTTGGCCAGATTTTTTGATCCAATTCGTTGAATAGAACAACTATTCGCCTCATCCGATCAAAAAATCTGACTCAAAATGTCTTTCCCTCGTTACGATTACCTAAAACCGACAGACTCCTAGAAACCGGCAACTGCCATTACTGGTACAGTAAATAGTTTTTGTTGGCACTAGCACCTGCTTTGCGGGTTGATTACTTTTGCGCTTTTTAAGCTAACAGGCGGCAATGATGTTAATAGGCGTTCCCAGGGAAATAAAAAACCATGAATACCGCGTCGGAATGGCGCCGGCCAGTGTTCGTGAAGCAATCAAACATGGGCATCAGGTAATGGTGGAAACGAATGCGGGCGCCGGTATCGGCGTCAGCGATGCCGCATACGCTCAAATCGGAGCACAGATCATCGATAGCGCAGCAGAAATATTTGCGCAAGCCGAAATGATCGTAAAAGTTAAAGAACCTCAGGCAGTTGAGTGTGCCATGTTACGCGAAGGCCAGATTTTGTTTACTTACCTGCATCTGGCGCCTGATCCGGATCAGACCCGGGATCTGGTCGAAAGCGGGGCAGTTTGCATTGCCTATGAAACGGTCACGTCACCCTATGGCGGATTACCGCTGTTGGCACCCATGTCGAAGGTTGCCGGGCGTATGTCGATCCAGGCGGGCGCTTATTGTCTGGAGCAGCCGCATGGCGGGCTCGGTATGTTGTTGGGCGGAGTCCCCGGTGTGGATCCGGCCAAGGTAGTGATACTGGGCGCAGGCATGGTTGGAACCCATGCGACGCATATTGCGGTTGGTATGGGTGCCGATGTCTGGGTTATCGATCGTAGCCCGGAAGTTCTTGAAATGCACTGGAAGCAGTTTGGTCGTGGTACCAATACGGTATTTTCAACCGATGATGCTATTGAACGCCATGTCAGCGAAGCCGATCTGGTGATTGGGGGTGTTTTAATTCCGGGTGCAGAAGCGCCAAAACTGGTGACTGCAGAAATGGTCAAGGGAATGAAACCCGGTTCCGTTATCGTTGATGTCGCTATCGATCAGGGAGGCTGTTGCGAAACTTCGAAGCCGACGACCCATGCGGATCCGACCTATATTGTCGACGATGTGGTGCATTACTGCGTTGCCAATATGCCCGGCGGAGTTCCGCGCACTTCAACCTATGCGCTCAATAATGTGACCTTGCCGCACGTGATCACTCTGGCGAATAAGGGCTACCGACTGGCGCTGCTGGAGAATCAATGGCTGCGTGACGGTCTCAATGTGCACAAGGGAAAAATTACTCAACGCGAAGTGGCTCAGGATCTCGACTACGAGCATTATGATTCCGAGGAAGTGCTGCGGCATGACTAAATTCCGCGCTGCCTGCATCCAGAACACTGCAACCCGGGATATCCCGGCGAACATCGACTGGGTCTGTGCACGCATCGATGAAGCGGTAGCCGGTGGCGCTGATCTTGTCGCGTTGGCGGAAACGGTCGCTCTGATGGAGCCGGTAAACGAACAGATTCCAGCGGCCACTTTCAGCGAAGCTGACGACGCCGGTCTGCAAGCGTTTCGAGCCAAAGCGGCACAACACCGGGTTTCTATTCTGGTCGGTTCGCAGTTGATCCTGGAAAACGAAAAGATTTACAACCGCAGTTTTCTGTTGGATAAGAGCGGCGATATTTGTGCGCGTTATAATAAACTCCACATGTTCGACATCGAACTGGCCAACGGTGAAAGTTACCGCGAATCAGATGCTATCGCGTCCGGTGACAAGGCGGTTACGGTAAAATCCGACTGCGGCACCCTGGGCCTGTCGATTTGTTACGATTTGCGATTCCCGGCCTTGTACAGTGCCCTGGCCAGGGCTGGCGCCGAAGTCATTACCATACCCGCTGCCTTCACCCAGACCACCGGAAAAGCACATTGGCATACGCTGGTTCGTGCCCGCGCCATTGAAACCGGGTGTTACATTCTGGCACCGAATCAATGCGGGCATCATGTCGACAAACGCTATTCCTGGGGACATTCCCTGATCGTTGACCCATGGGGTGATATTCTCGCAGATGCGGGTCCCGAACCCGGTGTTATTTTTGCCGATATCGACCTGTCCCGGGTCGCCGCGGTCCGTAGCCGTATTCCGAACCTGGCCAACGAAAGAGATTTCACACTCGAACAGCACTAGCCCGCATTTGTGACAAGCGGACAGTTGTCCGGGGGTTTATCTGTCGCTAACCAGCCATTAAGGCATCTATCCCGATGGGTCTTGTCCAGTCCGGACAATCGATTGACATATTCGTAAAAACGATCAAATTGGCGTTGGTGATAGTCGAGAATTGCGAGAAATGCCGGTACCTGGGAATTGTAAGCAGCGACCGAGCCGAATTTTGCATTGTTTAATTCCGCGGCAAACCATTTGTTAAACCCACCGGTCACCGAATGACGCTCTGCGATTGCCGAATGTTCCGCGCGAGCTTGTGTAAATGCCCGTTGTTTAGCCGCCCGCTTATCGATATCGCTCACTTCGGAAGCATAAATTTTATTAAGCTTTTGTTGTGTACTGACGATCAATTCAATGACCTGGTCACGGTACCTGAGCCAGCGGTGATAACCGTCGAGCTTATCGGACTGCTGTTGCTCGATTAACCACAGTTCGGTGCCGGCTTGCTGCACTGTCGAGGCCAGTGATTCGTTGAAGGTAGTGTCATCGTCGATAAAAATCTTTTGATGAGTCAGTTCGTGAAACAGCAGTCCAGCCAGTCGATAGTCGGGCCAGTTGATAAAACTGCTCAACACCGGATCGTCGAACCAGCCCAACGTTGAATAAGCGGACACCTGCCCGACATGAACTTCGAATCCGTCGGACTTGAGCTTTTCGATATAGGCTCGCAGTCTTTCCTCGTCATAGTAACCGCGATAACTGGCACAACCGATAATCGGGTAACACCATTGGTACAGGCGAGTTGAGAACTCGGGCGCGGCAAACAGGTTTTGCAGCACATAAGGATTTTCCAGCTCGACATAACTTCGATAACTGCCGTTATCGGGAAGTTTGAGCCGATCGATCGAAAACAGGCGGATTTCCTGTACCAGTCGCAAGCGTTTGGCGAGCGTTGGATCGGTAGTGTCCTGCTTGAGTAAATCCTCGATATCAACGCGCTGATTCATCACTCCGAGATGCCCGTTGGCGCTATGCCAGTAGTAGCCGAGTTCGGCGCAGCCGCTTAGCAAGATCAAACAAATCGTAAAAACACCACGCATACAGTATTCTCTCACACTGTTTCCTCAGGCATGATTTTCAGGGCGAAATAATACATGATCATCTCGAGCCAGTTCGATGGCGGCAATATCGAATGCATAGATTGCAGTAACCCGGGGGAGGTTGTGTTGAATATCCATCAGGATAATCAATCCGAGTTCTATCAGTGGTTTTATTTTCGTGCGGCTAATGTTCGCGATCTCGATTGCCGCTATGTCATTACCAATGCCGGGGGTGCTGCTTACCCGAATGGCTGGAAGGATTACCGCGCTGTCGCCAGTTATGATCGCGAATTCTGGTTCCGGGTCGATACTGCATTCGATGGCGATAATCTGGTAATAGAGTTTAACAGCAGCGAAGATCAGGTTTATTTTGCCTACTTTGCCCCTTATTCGATGGAACGTCACGCAGACCTGATTGCGCTCGCGCAAACCAGTGAACGCTGCCAGGTCGAAACCCTGGGATTAACCCTGGACGGACAAACCATGGATTGCCTGAGTTTTGGCGAATCCGATGCTAAGCGGAAATCGATCTGGATGGTAGCGCGCCAGCATCCGGGTGAAACCATGGCCGAATGGTGGATGGAAGGCATGGTTAATCGCCTGGTAGATCCGAGCGATCCGGTGGTGAATTCGATTCTGCAAAAGGCAGTTATTTATCTGGTACCCAATATGAATCCCGACGGCAGTCGCCGCGGACATCTGCGTACTAATGCGGTGGGATCAAATCTGAATCGGGAATGGCGTGATCCGACGCCTGATAGAAGTCCCGAAGTGTTGTGCGTACTCGATAAAATTCATCAAACCGGGCTGGATTTCGGTTTCGATGTGCATGGCGACGAAGCGCTGCCATACAATTTCATTGCCGGTACCGGGGGTATTCCGGGCTGGAATCAACACCGCCAGAAGCAGCTCGATTTATTCAAGTTGACACTCGCTAACATTAATCCGGATTTTCAGATTGAAAATGGTTACCCCGCCAATTCAGTGGGTCAGGCCAACATGAGCTATTGCTCCAATTCGCTGGCCGAGCGGTTTTCAGCGCTGGTTATGACGCTGGAAATGCCGTTCAAGGATGCCAGCGATACCCCGGATATCATTCAGGGCTGGAGCCCGGAACGCTGTGGCAAGCTCGCACATTCCTGCCTCGATGCCTTACATCTGTGCTGGGATCAGGTCATCAGACCCTGACGATTTCCGGATCGATGCGATTGCTTTGATCAGGCAGGCATTAGGGAGCCTCTGATCAATTTATGAATGAATCAGAGGCTCCTTACATCGATTTTCTGGCGGATCGGTTAAGGTCCGATCCTTGTTTACATTAGATGCGATGTCTTGTCAGTTATTTGGCGATATCGCGGCATAATTTGTCCTTATAGAGTGAGTGCGCCAAAACCTTTCGGTTAACAATGGGCCCCGAGTCAAATTCAAAAGGTTGCTATGCGACGCGATCAAATTCGTTTTCTGTTCCTCAACGCCGGTCATTTTCTCGATCATTTTTTCGTATTGATTTTTGCGTCTGCGGCAGCACTGCAACTGACACGGGAATGGGGCCTGAGTTATGCCGAACTCATTCCTTATGCCACTCCGGGGTTAATCGCGTTCGGGCTTGGCGCGGTACCGGCTGGCTGGCTGGCAGACAAATGGAGTCGCGAGGGGATGATGGCGATATTCTTTATCGGAATCGGTGCCAGTTCGATTGTTGCCGGATTTGCCAGTACGCCCTTCGAAATCGGCGCCGCTTTGACCCTGGTCGGCATTTTCGCTGCCATTTATCATCCGGTGGGACTGGCAATGGTGGTGCAGGGGCGCAGCAAGATGGGAGTACCACTTGCGATCAACGGGGTTTTTGGAAACATGGGAGTCGCCTGTGCTGCTTTGCTGACCGGGGTGTTGATTGACTATGACGGATGGCAAAGCGCATTTCAGTGGCCCGGAATCATTTCGATTGCTGTCGGAATCGCCTACCTGGTTTTTGAAAGCAAAGGTCGCAGTCAATCCGGCAAGCGTGAGTCCAGCGACGACAATCGGGCAGGTGAATCATTTCCGAGAAACCTGCTGATTCGTATATTTGCGGTCATCTTTTTTACTACCGCGGTTGGCGGCATTATTTTCCAGAGCACCACATTTGCGCTGCCCAAGGTCCTGGATGAACGGCTCGGTGATCTGGCTGGCAGCGCAACCGAGATTGGTCTGTATACCTTTCTCGTCTTTTCGGTAGCCGCTTTCGCACAGCTCGCAGTGGGCTACCTGATCGATCGTTATTCAGTCCGCATTATTTTTGCCACGCTGGCGTTTGTGCAGGCCGTGTTGTTTGCAATCATGATACCGCTAACCGGGCTACCGGCATTGATTGTTGCGTTTGCTTTTATGCTGACGGTATTCGGTGAAATTCCAATCAATGACGTTCTGGTAGGGCGCGTGGCGCGTAGCGAGTGGCGCAGTCGGGCATATTCAATTAGTTACATCATCGGGTTTTCGGTTAGCGCATCGGCGGTGCCTTTGATCGCATGGATTCATGGTGGTTGGGGTTTCGGCGTGTTGTTCGGCCTGCTCGCCGTGTGCGCGTTTGTTATTTTTATCGCGGCCCTGTTTTTGCCGCCTATGCGACAAACTACGATCTGAATATTTAGTGAAAAGGAGCCCGCGAAAAACTGCACGATGTTTGATCCCGCATCCAAACTGTTGTTTACTTTACCGGATTAACAATCGGGGAGGAGCATTATGGATTTTGGTGGTGACATCGGACTATGGCAGCGCAAGATTGCCGAGTGCCAGGAAGGTACTTCACGCCGGCTTGCAGTTTTTGAAGCACTTGGCATCCAGTCCGGGCAATCGGTACTCGATCTGGGTTGCGGTGCAGGACATCTGGTGCGTGATGCGGCACTTGCAACTGGTGATACAGGTCGGGTGATTGGACTCGACGCAAGCGAAGAGCAGATAAGTGCCGCCCGTGAGCACTGCGCGAGTCTGGATATGGTGGAATTGCTGACCGGCGATGCAACTAATTTGCCTTTTGAAGATGAGAAATTCGATTGCCTCGCCTCGATACAGATGTACGAGTATATCGATGATGTCGATGCTGCTTTGGCTGAATCGGCGCGAGTGATGAAACCCGGGGGCCGCGCTGCGATGGTCTCGGTATTGTGGGATCACTGGCGCTTTCATGGGGCCGAACCCGAGCTGAATAATCTGATTCACAATACCTGGCGTCTGCACTGTCCGCATCAGATGTTGCCGCTGGAGTTGCCGGTCAAACTGAAAGCGGCAGGATTCAATGGTATCGCGCAAAGGCCGATCGCTTTTATCAATACGCACATGCACGAAAATGCCTTTGCCCGCTGGGCCTCGCAACTGGTGGCTGCATTTGCGCTGGCACAGGCTGTCGAAGCCGGAAAGGTTGCTGCCTGGCTACAGCAACTGGAGACTGCTGACCGTGAGGGTCGATTCGGTTTCGTCAGTGTGCCGGTTTTGACAACGGCGACGGCATTGTAATTTTATATTTTTCCGTCCAGGGTTCTAGATCCTGAAGAATCGTTGGATAAAGCGTCACACCCTGTTCGAGTTGTTGAATACGTCGCTGCCTGGCATTCTTGCCCGGCAGGCGAACGGGTTGGTCTTCAGCGTCAGCCTTTGATTCATCGGCGAGGCGCTTAAAGGCCTC
>QIJI01000507.1 GCA_003231795.1 Gammaproteobacteria bacterium | reverse complement strand
AGTATTGCACCCACTCCAGCCGCATGAGCCATGTCCGCTACCTCGGGGTCATAAAGCACCGCAATTACCGCAGCCCGTGCGCCATTGCGTACCATCGCTTCGAGCAGCCCGGTAGTATCGGAAGTTCCACCGGCACCGGGGTTATCCTGTGCATCCGCCAGCACAACCGGCTTGTCGCTTTCATCAGCCATCGCACGTAAAACAGCCTGATCCGGATCCAGTAGTTCAAAATCAAACTCCGCCTCGGCATCAAGTACCTGCTGGTAGATTTGCTCTGCCGCTGCTTCAACCGCTTGCTCATCGTCTCCGTAGGCAACAACTGCGGCTCCACACTCCAGAATATCGGCGGGCGGAAATCCGGTCGCAAAATCAACATTGCTGACACCTTCAAGCTGCTCCATCTGATTTAAAGCCTGATAAATCGATTTGCAGGGATCGAAGTCAGTGCATTGCGAGGTTAAAGGGAACAAAAAAGGAATTTTTCGCATTGATTTGTACTGTTGTTGACCGGACAGTATCGAACTGAGCAGGTTGCAGGCTCGAGCACCGGTAATCGCCATATCGAGATGCGGGTAGGTGCGATAAATGGTCATCGCGTCAGAGTGTTCGAGCATTCCTGCGGTGACATTAGCATGTAAATCAAGGCTGATAACAATTGGGGTATCAGCTCCAACAATCTCGCGCACGCGTCTTAACAGTTCTCCTTCACCGTCTTCGAAATGCTCACAAACCATTGCACCATGCAAATCAAGGTAAACCGCATCCAGTGTTTGGTAACTTCGTAATTCGTCACAGAGTAAATTAGCCACAGTTTCAAAAGCGTCCCGCGTAACATAGCTACTGGGCTCTGCCGAACACCAGCACAGCGGTTTTAGATCCAGTCCATCGCGCTGAGCCGATTCGATAAAGCCGGACAGTGGAATATTCAGCCCCGCCATCACATCAAATAACGCTTCGCCAATCGTCAGGCCCGGCCAGCTATCAGCTCGCTCGAAAGCAATAAGGGGTGCTCGATGGGGAGCAAAAGTGTTGGTTTCATGCTGGAAACCACCGACTGCTACAACTTTACCCGTTGACATAAAAAAACCCTGTAACCAATTACGGGTACAGGGTATTCAATTGACCGAAAATTAACAGTCTAGGAGCCCGTCAGACTTAGGATAAATCTACTGCGGAAAAGTCATTTTGGCCAGGTTTTTTGATCCAAATCGTTGAATAGAACAACTATTCGCCTCATTCGATCAAAAAACCTGGCTCAAAATGACTTTCCCTCGCTACGATTACCTAATTCCGACAGACTCCTAGGCGGCAATTGTTTTATTGAAATAAACCTCGAGTTCTTCCGCTCCACCGATTAAGGCCCCGTCTACAAATATCTGCGGCACGCTACTGCGGCCTGATACTGCTCGAATGGTTGATTCGGCATAATCACGCCCTAACACCAGTTCATCAAATTCAATGCCGGCATCATTTAACAAACCCTTGGCTTTGACACAAAAGGGGCATCCTTCGCGACTGAAAACAGTAACGCTCTTGGGTAAGGCTTGCGCAGGCGCAATATGATTCAGCATGGTATCGGCATCTGAGACATCGAATGGATCACCGGGTAAATCGGCTTCGATGAACATCTTTTCGATCACACCATCGCGCACCAGCATCGAGTAACGCCAGGAGCGTTCACCAAAACCGAGGTCCTGTTTTTCGACCAGCATCCCCATAGCGCGAGTAAAATCGCCATTGCCGTCGGGAATGAAATTGATGCGTTCGGCCTTTTGCTCCAGTTTCCATTGGTTCATGACAAAGGCATCGTTAACCGAGATACAGACAACTTCATCAACGCCATGCTTTTGCAATGCCGGGGTTAACTGGTTGTAGCGGGGAACATGCGACGACGAACAGGTCGGCGTGAAAGCGCCCGGCAACGAAAATACAACCACAGTTTTGCCGTTAAACAACTCGTCACTGTCAAGGTCGACCCATTTATGATCATTGCGAGTCTTGAAAACAACCGACGGAATTCGTTGGCCTTCGAGATTTTGTAACATGGTATTTCTCCCTGGTAATCGATGATTGAGCTAACGAGGGTCATTATGTGGAGAAATTATTAATTAGTATATTTGATTGTATTTATTAATTTAATAGTTTAAATATATTAATCAGTATCCAGCCATATCGTTTCCTAATTGTGTCGACCACATAGAATCACTATGCTTGCAGGCATGTTACAACAACCTGATTCTACGACAGATGTGATTAACCGCCGCAGCTATGCCATTTTACTAATGCTACTGGGCTCGGTCGCAATCAGCTTCGGTGGGCTGGTGCAACGTCATATAGAAATTGCGAATCCATGGCAGATCAACGTTTATCGATCCCTGGGAATGCTGGTGGCAATCGCGGTCATTCTTGCCCTGCAGAATCGCCAGCACTTCTCAAGCAGATTCAGGGATGTCGGCCGAATAGGCATTTTTGCCAGTGCCTTGCTCGCACTCGCAGGCATCTGTTTTATTCAGGCACTGGCCCATACGACCATCGCCAATGCCTTGTTTATACTCGGTGCTATCCCATTTTTCACCGCGCTACTGGCACGGTTGATTCTTGGAGAGCGTTTACGCAGAGCCACTTTAATCACAATGGTGTTTGCCGCTAGCGGCCTCGGTTTAATGGTGATCAAAGGCGTTAGCGTGGGTTCCGGGTTCGGAAATATGATGGCCCTGGTAACGGCGGTCGCTTTCGCCGGCTATGCGGTAATCGTCAGATACAAACGGCGCGTTGAAATGTTGCCGGTACTGGTTATCTCATCGGCAATCATTCTGCTCATCTCCTATGCAGTTACCGGTAACAACCTGGACATTCCGCTCAACGACATCCTGTTATCGGTATTCTGGGGCGCCTGCCTGTCAGGATTCGTCAACTGGACCTTTATAATAGCGTCGCGTTACCTGGCAGCAGCCGAAGTTACTCTGATCATGTTGCTCGAATTCGCGCTCGGACCCATATGGGTCTGGTGGTTTATTGATGAAGTGCCGTCGCGATGGACCCTGATTGGAGGTTCGATCATTATTCTCGCGGTTGCGGCACGAGCAATTCTGGAAATGCTAAACCAGTCACGCCCGCAACAAACTCCGAGTCAACCGCTATAGACTTTTCGCTCAGGCGCTGAGGCTTTCGATTAGAGGGTCCGAGAAGACGGTCACCTTGCCACTTTCCAGATCGTACAGATTAATGTTATCGAGATAGGGTGAATAGACGTGCAGGGTTACCAGGTTTTCGTTGCCGTTGTTTCGGATTTCGTGAATATCGTCATCAAATGATCCACAAACCTCGCCAGCGCTCATCGTGGTAACCGAATCTTGCACCAGCGTATCACCCTGCCAGCGAAAACTGGTTTCGGTGGCAGCTCCCTGAATCACCCGCACGCCACAGGAAGCGCCCTTGTGATCATGTATCGGACTCGCCTGCCCCGGTTTCCAGCATAACACCAGGGCATAGAATTGGGGTCCGTGCGCGAGCAGGTTACGACTGTATCGCTGATCCGAAAAATGGATGTATTGCGACAACAAATCAGCAGAAATACTTTCGTCATCAAGTCGGTCCTTGAGTTCGTCAAGATCGACGCGTTCGGTATACGACTGCAACCAGTCGATTAAATCATTAACACTCTGCATAAGAATACCTACCCGGAAAATTCACAAATCATGCACCACCTCGCTAGCCTATTGATTCCACAAGAAATATTTCCTCAGTCGCTCGTAATCGTCGATATGAGACTCTTTCGGAAATTTCCTTGTGAAAACAATATCCTGCGCGATCCTGGCGCAGATTTGTGAAATTTCCGGGCTAGTACCCCAGTTCCGGCCTCACCACATTCAACAGGGGTTGGCCTGCCAGATAGCGCTCCATGTTACTAAAAAACAGGTCCAGTGTAATGGCAACATAATTATCACCATCGTCGGCGGAGACATGGGGAGTCACGACAAGATTCGGCGCAAGCCACAACGGCGATTCAGCCGGTAAAGGCTCTTCTTCGAATACGTCGATTACGGCTCCCGACAAATGCCCGTCAAGCAACAATTCGGCGAGCGCTTCGTAGTCCATCGTCGAACCTCGACCGACATTAATAATTCCCGCGCCCCGCTTCATGCCTTGCAGACGTTTTCGATCAAACAGGCCCACTGTTTCGGGGGTCGAAGGCAGTGATACGAAAATATAATCCATTCGAGGTAACACCGCATCGAGCTGATCCATGGTCACCATTTCATGCACATGCGGATGCGCATTGCCGTGACGCGTGACACCGATAATATGGAGTGGCATTTTATCAAGCTGCGCAGCGGCACCCCCGCCAATACTACCAACCCCGATCAGTCCGACGGTTTTACCTTCGATCGGCGTTGAAAAAAGTGAATTCCAGTCGCCACTGCGCTGATTTGTCAAAATCACTGGCATCTTGTTATGCAGCATCAAGACCGCCATCAATGCGTATTCACCGGCTTTATCAGCATGCGCGCCCTTGTTATTGGTAATGGTTACCCCGGGCGGTACCCAATCCATCGGACACAGATGTTCGACTCCGGCTCCGATACAGTGAATCCATTTCAATCGCGGTGCTACTCCTGCCAGGTTTTCAGTCGGCAGATTCCAGGTCAGCAATACTTCGGTATCGCGCATTGATTCCACCCAGTGATCGGTATCCCAGTCAACAAACACTTCGAGTTGAGCCGCGATATCGGTATAACCGGCAGCGGCCTGCTGATACTTGTCCATCGATATCGTGAACACCGGCTCGCTCTCAGTCGTCGACGGAAAAGTATCGGGGCCGGCATGATTGTTTTTCACATGTACCTTAACCGTCATCAGTGATATTCCGTCTCAAGTTTTATCAGCGCTTCAATCACTGTATGATCCCGTTCTGCACCGGTTTTTGATTCTGCTTCGAACTGGATCTGCATTACCCGCTGGCCGATTTCAAGTAAAAATCGGCTGTCATCATCTGCGCTCGGTGGAATATGTAAAACCGTATCGCCGCCATAAGTCGGAACCGGATTTTTCCAGAAATTTTGAACCTGCGCGGGAGATTTTCCGTTTTCGAGATTACGACATAACTGTCGCAGCCGTTGGCGGTACTGAATGATCCCTTTATCGCTCGGCACCAGATGTTCCAGTTTTTGATCCGCTATACGCCCCATACCTTCAACCGCCTCGGCATCTCCTGGAAATCGCTGACGCTCGTCATAACTGCGGTCCATGCGTTCGCCCTGCTCGATTAATTCAGGACCCTCGGGCGTGTTGTACTCCTCGGGATCCGCCCGGTCACCAAATATCGCCCACGCGAACGCAGTAGTGTTTTCATCATCGATCGGTACTACCCAGCGTGAAAATGCTGTGCGCCCGTAGTAAATCGGTTGGGTACCATCGGCGGAAAATGCGGCACCTGCCTGGGTATAGTTCGGTAACACCAGCTCGTTTATGCGAACCCAGATGTGATCGTCGACGCGACGAATACTGACACCCAGAAAACTCATTTCTCTCTCATAAAAGAGCAGTTCGCCGATTTCTCCCATACCTTCGGAAAATTGAGCTCGACTCATGCGCGAATGCAAAAAGCTGGTGTGAATCGGATCGAGAATGGCATCGAGCACCTGCAACCAGTTGCACTGATAATCGGCGCGGTAGGGCACCAACGTCTGATTTTCGATCTCGAGCGTGTCGTACACCGGAAATTCAGGGATTTCTTCGATCGGACCCAGATAGGCAAAAATCAGGCCGCGATACTCGTGAACGGGATAAGCGCCAAGCGATGTCTGCTTTTTAACCAGCTCTACATTTTTCGGCGGTTGCCCCGGAATCTCGAGAATCTCGCCGTTAATATCGAATAGCCAACCATGATAACAACAGCGAATGCCACGGGATTCGCAGACTCCAAATTCCATTGAAGCGCGGCGATGCGGACATTGTCTGTGGACCAGGCCATAGCGCCCGGATTTATCGCAAAAAAGCACCAGGTCCTCACCCATGACTCGAATCAATCGTGGTACATCGGTCACTTCGGACGTCAACGCAACCGGTTGCCAATAGCGACGCAGGTATTCACCACAAGCGGTTCCCTTTGAGGTTCGTACCAGAACTTCATCGCTGTCACCCCGTTGGGGCTCGCGATAGCCCTGATACCCGGTCCCGGTATTTATCGATGGCGTACTCATATTATTTACACAGTTTTCCGGAAAATTAGATTTTGGCAGAAATTAGGCTTTTATCGGTAGCGATTATTATGAATCGACGAAACCTGCAATACAACGCGGAAGTTGCCTGGAATTTCCGTGCACGATCACGGGTTTGAACCAACGGTAGTGCTTTATATTTTTTTGTTCGTATCAGGTAATGGTACGAACGGTATCGTTTTCCTGTACCCGGATGAAAAGGCGTTGTAATACGTCACTTTCTGACTATGCTCTGCTGCAATTTACAAATTCGGTATAGCCACAATGTTTACCTCAGACGACCGTTACTGCAGTACCAATCCGGCAGCGAGCCACCTACGGTTTCAGGCAGGGCTGCTACACTCCATCACTCAATCCTGCCATAAAAAGCCGCGGAATAATTAACGATGGAATCGATCTTTCTGTTTATTGCACTGGTAGTCGTATTAATGCTCGTATTACCGATTGTGGTAATCGTGATGTATGTGACTAACCGCAATAAATTAAAGCAGATACAACAGCAAATTGATCGGCTGCGCGAGCAAATGGGCGAATTCGGATCGCAACTAAAGCAGCGACCTGAGGCACATCCCATGCCTGCTGCCACCGAGTCCGCTGCCACCGGGTCGGCAGCAGAACCCCCAGCCGTTGAGATTGAACAGCCAATTGAGGCAACGACCCATACCGGGCCAGAGACACACGATGAGACCAACCAGAAAACCGAAGCAGAATCTATTGCACCCGCTGCTGCGGCAAACATGCAAACCGACACCCACAACGTCCGGATTGAAACTTTATCACGTAGCAAAAACCCGGTCGATCATGTTGAAGACCTGCTGCGACGAATCGGTAATTTTGCCACATCCTATTTCACCGATGGCAATCTGTTTGTACGTATCGGTATTCT
>QIJI01000505.1 GCA_003231795.1 Gammaproteobacteria bacterium | reverse complement strand
GGGGCCGATACTAAAGGTCATGGGTGTCAGCCGGGAGTTGTGGATTTTTTTTCGCAGCTTTTTTACTATTTTTGGTTTTTGTTCGACCGATTTTTTTGCACTCCTGAAAAATCCGAATTTCGCAGGTAGCGCAGATCGATTTATCCAGTCGGTCAAAAATGACCTCTATCGCCTCTTCTTTTGAATCAAATACATTGGCTTCACCGATTTCGGATTGATACCCACCCCGTTCCATTACTTTTGCGGCCGTATCACGGAGACGATACAGATAGACGTCACCGCCAACTTTACGTCGCTCTCTCACTTCGGTGATCAGTAGTTCGGCACCGGCGACGTCGACTAGCCCTATACCCTTGGTCAGCAGGAACAAATGTTTTTGCTCGGGGTAGTGTTCGCGGTAACGACGCAGTAATTCTCCGACATGTGCGACCGACCCAAAGTAAAGCGAGTCATCGAGGCGTAGAATTTTCAGTTGCGGGCATTCAGGCAGAAACTGCCCATAAATAAATTTGCGGGTTCTCGATTCCGGGTCGGGTACTCGCGGTGAAAGTCTCGGGCGGGAAGTTTTGCGCAGGAAAGTGGTCAGCGATAACAGCACTCCAGCCAGAATCGCGAATTCAATCGAGAAAAATAATGTGCCGAAGAATACGACACCGAGGATGACGGCCTCGTTCCGATCGGCCTTTAAAATCTTCATGATCTGTTTGAAATTTATCAGACGCCAGGCCACCAGAATCAGTAATCCGGCTACGGCCGCTTTGGGCAGATAGGATGTCAAGGGCGCAATCAGTAAAACAATAACCACTAACAAAACACCTGCCAATACCGCCGACAGGGGACTACGTGCACCAGCGTCGTAATTGGCGCCACTTCGGTTGAATGAGCCGGTAGCAACATAAGATGAAAAAAAGCTACCACATATGTTGGATAATCCCTGGCCTATAAATTCCTGGTTGCCCGAAATGGGCTGTCCGGATCGAATCGCAATGGAACGCGAAATCGAGACGGCTTCAGTCAATGCAAATAGCGTCATTGCCAGCGCCAGCGGTGACAGCTGTCGAAACACATCGAGCGAGAAAATGGGCATGGATAAAGGCGGTAACTGTTGCGGTAGTGCACCGATCATATGGATGCCAGAAGTTGCTTCGCCAAACGCCAGGCTGAAAAGGAATGCGGCAAAACTGCCAAGTAACAATGCAGCTACCATGCTCATGCCGCCGAGGCGCCGATGCGTCAGAATGCCGCATAGCAAGGTAATGCTTGCGACTAACACAGCAAACGGATGTATGTCTCCCCAGCTTTCCCACATAAATGCCAGGCTTTCGAGCATCTGTGCATCTTCGGGCATCTCGAGCCCGAGGAACTCCTTTACCTGCTTGCTCGCGATCAGGCAGGCGGCACCCGCAGTAAATCCAATCACCACTGAGTGCGAAATAAAATTGATCAGCGCACCTAGACGTACCAATCCCATTGTTAACTGTAGCGCCCCCACCATGAACGCCAGCGTTATCGCAAGTGATACATACTCCGGGCTGCCCGGAATCGCCATCGTGCTAAGCGAGGCAAACATGATAATTGACGCGGCAGTGGTCGGGCCCGATACCAGATGCCAGGAAGAACCCCACAATGCGGCTATAACCGCAGGCACCATGCTGGTATAGAGGCCGTACTCGGGCGGCATACCGGCAATTGCTGCAAATGCTACGCCCTGGGGCAATACAAGTGCCGCGCCAGCGAGACCGGCTATAATGTCCGCGCGGACGCTGTCGCGAGACATGTTCCTGCCCCAGCGAAGGAACGGAAACAATTTAGCGAAGTTGTATTGAATTTTCATCGAGTGCCGGAATGACTAGTTCAGCAAGTGGCGGCAAAAAAAGCAATATACTCCGAGTTAATCTGCGCAGATAGCAGTAAATTTCGATGCCGGTATTAATGTGACTTATTTTGCGATGTGCCGAATCGGGACACCTCTAAAAATGCGCTTTTCAGCGATTGCCGCGTCAGCTCCGTGCTGGTACGCCAGCCCGGTCGATCCTCATGTACAAATCGTACACTCCGGTTCTGCGCGCGGCGGTTACTCGGACTTCGTCCTCGCCCTTCGGGCCAGCCTTCGGCTGTTGTCTCCGCTGCGCTTCGGCTCCTTGCACTTATTGCCATGGATGGCATGTATGCTGGCTTTGCAGGAGCAAATGCCAGTCACTGAAAAATCACTATTTTTAGAAATACCCTTAAGTAACATCCGGATCAAGCACCGGGATTGGAGAAGTACAATGTACAAATATTACGATGTTGTATCGGCACCTGTTGCGGCGACTTGTTAGAAAAACTCGAATTCGTAGGTTAACGCGTCGGTACCCGGGTCGACTACTTCCAGTCGAAATTGAACTGGTTTCTGTGGCTGCATGACGCTGCGATTTTTATCCGTCAAAAGATATTCGGGTGCTGTGAAAACACGGTTTGCAATCAGCTTTCCCTGGATGTCAAACAGACTGATCAACATGTCTGGCAGTTTTTGCGCGAATGGAGCTTTGTTCACGAATGAACCGGTCATCATCAATGCGTTGCTCGATACTGGATGGGTAAATACATTTCGCTCCAGCAATCGAACTTGTTCGGTACTCGAGAACTGTGACTGGGCACAGGGTAACAGCTGGCAAATATTGATAACCTGTTGCTGGTATCTGGGATTCTGTATTAGTTCATATCGCTGATAGTAAATGGCCTGCGCGACGCCAATGGCGCTTAACAACAGAATCCCGATAAGCCAGGTCAGCGGGGACATCGAAAAAAATGAGCGCCGTTGCGAACCGTACATGGCTTCATGCAGGCTTAATTCGCGAGCGGTCTCGACTTCGGCTTCTGTCGCCTGCACCGATTCTTCAACCCTGTCACCAATAGGGATATCAACCCGGTCATCAACAGGGGGTTCGTCTTCGTCGAACTGCTGCAGCAAATAATCAGGGGGCAACTCTCCATCATAATTTTTCAACCCGAGCAACGCGTTAAATACACTGCCGCATTCGCCACAACAGACTTTGCCGTATGCCTGTTTTAATTGCCTTTCGGTGATGCGAAAACGACTCTTGCATTGATTGCAGGTGGTTTCCAGGACTTCGCCGAGATGAGTGCTGCTAAACATTTTGTGCCCTAAGTTCGTTGACCGCTTATGCTGATCCAGTCTTCATCGATGCGCTCGGGGTCTAGTTCGAAAAAAGGATCGTAGGCCGATTGTATCTCTTTCAGCTGGGTTTTGAGTATCCCTGAAAGTAATATTTTACCTCCCGTCCTGACCAGTGGAGCGAAGCGAGGGGCCAGTTCGACCAGCGGTTGCGCCAGGATATTGGCAATCAGCAAGTCGCTTTCGAAGTCCTGCATATCGTCTGGCAGGCAGATATCGATCTGGCCGTCGGGGATATCATTGATTATCCGGTTAGAGTCACAGGCGCTCAATGCCTGTGGATCGATATCAACCGCGAGCACTCGATCAGCCCCCAGTTTACAGGCTGTGATGGCCAGTATGCCGGAACCACAACCATAATCGATGGCCTTGCATCCCGCTAATGGATGATCGGCAAGCCAGGACAGGCATAATGCCGTGGTCGAATGGCCCCCGGTTCCAAATGCTATGCCCGGGTCGAGCCGAATCACCGTGGCATCCGGATCCGGGGGTTCGAGCCAGCTTGGAACAATCCACAGATTGGTTGCGCATTGCAGCGGTTGGAGATGTTGCCTGTAAGCCAGATCCCAGTCCTGATCCTGCAACGGGTGGAAATGTAAAGTGGTCGCCAAATGAGCCGGCATCGCAGCGCTTAACCGCTGACGAAGTGCCTGGGCATCGATCGAGGCTGCAAAAGTAGCGGTCAGGATCGACTCGCGCCAGACCGGGGTATCGCCGGGCAGGGGTTCATAAATAGGCTCGTCACCGGCATCGGTTAATGACAGGCTGAGAGCCCCATTTTCAAGCATCAGATTTTCGACATGTTGCAGTTCACAAGCCTGACAATTCACGCTGAATTGCCACCATGTCATTGCGTGATCGCCTGATTCAATCAATTCCGAGTTTTTTCTCGAGGTAATGAATATTGGTACCCCCTATCGCGAAATTGCCGTCGCTGAGAATTTCTTTTTGCAGGTCAATATTGGTCCTGATGCCTTCGATCACAATTTCCGACAAGGCACCGTTCATGCGCGCAATAGCAGATTCTCTTGTGCTACCGTAGGTAATCAGTTTTCCAATCATCGAATCATAGTAGGGGGGCACGGTATAACCGTTGTAGATATGCGAATCCATGCGTACCCCCGGACCACCGGGTGCATGATAGAGGGTGATCTTCCCCGGAGATGGCAAAAAGGTTTTTGAATCTTCGGCGTTGATCCGGCATTCGATCGCGTGCCCCTGAATCTTGATATCCTCCTGTTTGAAGCGCAGCGGCAATCCCGAGGCTATTGAGATTTGTTCCTTGATGATATCGACCCAGGTCACCATTTCGGTGACCGGATGCTCAACTTGAACGCGGGTATTCATTTCGATGAAATAAAACTCGTCGTCCTCGTATAGAAACTCGAATGTACCTGCACCTTCGTAGCCCATGCTGATACATGCCTGGGCACAACGATTGCCGATTTTAGCTCGCTGTTCTTCAGTGATACCTGGTGCCGGCGCTTCTTCGACTACTTTTTGATGGCGCCGCTGCATCGAACAGTCACGTTCACCCAGATGAATCGCATTGCCGTGTGCATCGGCCAATACCTGGATTTCAATATGGCGCGGAGAGCCCAGAAACTTTTCCATGTACACCGTATCATTGTTGAAAGCAGCAGCAGCTTCTGACTTGGTCAGTTGAATCGAGTTTAAAAGGCTGCCTTCTGCATGCACCACACGCATACCGCGGCCACCGCCACCACCGGCGGCTTTGATTATGACCGGATAACCGATTTTTCGACCGATCTCCAGATTTTTCTCCTTGTTGTCACCGAGCTGGCCATCTGAACCCGGAACCGTGGGGACTCCGGAGTCTTTCATGGCCTTGATCGCAGCGACTTTGTCTCCCATGGTGCGAATGGCAGCCGCGCTGGGGCCGATAAATTTGAAACCGCTGGATTCAACCTGCTCGGCGAATTCGGCATTTTCTGACAGAAACCCGTAACCCGGGTGAATACCGTCGGCATTGGTGAGCTCTGCGGCACAGATCAGTGCCGGAATATTCAGGTAGCTTTCAAGGGATGACGCCGGCCCGATACAAACCGATTCGTCGGCCAGTCGTACGTGTTTCAGGTCACGATCCGCGGTGGAATGAACCGCGACCGTTTTGATGTTCATTTCGCGACAGGCACGTAAAATGCGTAATGCGATTTCACCGCGATTGGCGATCAATATTTTTTCGAGCATGGGTAGTCTCTCGCCGCTGTTACTCTATGATGAACAGTATCTGGTCGAATTCGACCGGACTGCCGTTTTCAACCAGAATGGAACGAACCGTGCCCGACTGGTCAGCCTCGATCTGGTTCATCATTTTCATAGCCTCAATGATACAAAGCGTATCACCGGCATTCACTTTCTGGCCCGGAGTCACGAAGGGCCCGGAAGTGGGTGAAGCTGATTCATAGAAGGTGCCGACCATCGGCGATTTCACCTGATGTCCGCTCACTGTCTCTGCAATTTCGGGCGTAGCAATACCGGCTGCCGGCGCCGCAGTCATCGCCACGGGAGCGGGTGCCTGCACCAGGTTTTGAACCATGTTGGGCATCATGCGGCTAATTCTTACCGATTCTTCGCCTTCTTTAATTTCGAGTTCGGCAATTCCGGACTCTTCTAGCAGTTCGATCAATTTTTTAACTTTTCGGATATCCATTTAATAATTCTCTATTGGCTGGATTGTTTGCAATGAATAACGGCTGCTTCGAAAGCGAGCAGATAGCTGTATTTGCCGAACCCACTAATGATGCCAATGGCCAGATCTGACAGGTAAGAATGCATTCTGAATTCTTCACGAGTAAAGATGTTGGACAAATGGACTTCGATAAATGGAATTCGAGTTGCCAGGAAAGCATCACGAATGGCGATACTGGTATGGGTATAAGCAGCGGGATTAATGATCACGAAATGGGTATCGCTGGTGCCGGCATTCTGGATACAACTGACAATATCCCCTTCGACATTGGATTGAAACGTTTCCAGGTTGATTTCTTTTTCTGCGGCCATTTCGATCAGGGTCTGGTTAATCGACTCGAGCGTATCCGAACCATAAACTTCAGGCTCACGGGTACCCAGCATGTTCAGGTTGGGACCATGGATAACCAGTATTTTTGTCATTAGTCAGGTGCTTTCGGGCTATTGGGTCGATTGGCGGGAATTTTCACATATCGACAAGATAGAGTCCAGTTTTTGCGATTTACGCGCCTGATTGGCGAAATTGTCGACAATGATTCTGGTAAACGGCCTGGCCCGAACAATTCATAAACATGCTCGTGCCCTTGCTTGTTCTTTGATTTTACAGAAAATTATCCTCAGTCGACCGGATCAATAAGTCCGGCCTGTGTTGTGGTTACAGCAGCTTATCCAGTTGATTTCGCAGCTGGGTCTCGCTTACTTCGCCATTGTGTCGAAAAACAATACGTAGTTGTCGATCAACAATCACGGTAAATGGCAAGCTGCCGCTGGGGTTACCGAAGGCGGCGTTGTACATGGAGATCCGGTTACCGGCGAGAAACATTGGATAGTTAATCTGGAACTCGTCGGCGAAGCGGCGCACCGAATCTTCGCTGTCGAGAGCAATTCCAAGAAATGAAATATTCTGCGAACTATAGCTCTGATTGAGTTGAATGAGTGTTGGGATTTCGCGTCGACAGGGCAGACACCAGGGTGCCCAGAAGTTAACCACCAGGATTTGACCGCGCCAGTCGCCGACCATGGATTGCTCGCCGTCAATATTAGTAAGCGGTATTGCGGTAAGTTCAAAGCTGTCTATCAGTGTTGAATTCGAGTCTGAATTGAAAAAATGAAAAATCACGATTCCAGCCAGCATCGATATCAGCACGACCAGGCCAGGAAGCAGTTTGTTGCGTTTCACTGAAACGTGTCGGTTACGTGTTGCGCAAACTCTTCACC
>QIJI01000097.1 GCA_003231795.1 Gammaproteobacteria bacterium | reverse complement strand
CTCGTCATCCAGGTAACACTGTAACTGCTCCAATAAACCGTCACCGTGTTGCCTGATAGTATCGCTTAGCGGCTCGTCGGGGTTATCAATAACCTGATGTACCAGGTCGCTCATCTGGTCGCGGCTGTCGAGTAACAAACTCATCAGCTTCTCGTTTAAGGTCAACTCCTTATCGCGTAACCTGCCCATCACTGATTCGGCAACGTGGGTAAAAGAAACCACATCATCAAAACCAAAGATGCCTGCAGACCCCTTGATAGTGTGTACCGCTCTGAATAAATCGTTGATTAACTCGTCACTATCGGGTTCATCTTCGAGCCTGAGCAAAATAGACTCTGATTGCTCCAGCAATTCGACTGCTTCCTCGGCAAATACCTGGCGACCTTGTTCGAGATAATCGTTTTCTTCGCTCATGTTAATGCCCTGGCTGATCAGACCAGTCGAACTGGTCTTTAATGTTCAACACATCCATAACCTCGGACACCGGCTCGGACACCGCAGTTATAGTCATGGTTTTTGCATGCGCTTCGGCGCTGAGTTTGAGCGCCAGCAGTAACTGGATCCCACTGCAGTCAACCTCTTCAACAGCCGACATATCGATTTCGAAATGATCGAAATCGTGAAAATAAAGCATCAGATCCTCGTGGTTCCGGGCTGCACCATAAATTGACATATCGGCATCAAATCCGAGCCGGCAGCGGCCATTTTTTTTGTTTGACTCTTTTAGTTTTTTGATGGCCATGGTTATTTGCTACGGCAGTACCAGTTTCGATACTGCGTCCAGCAGTTTCGGCGGCTGGAAGGGCTTTACGATCCACGCCCTGGCTCCTGCTGCCTTGCCTTCTGCCATCTTGCTTTGTTCTGACTCAGTCGTGAGCATGCAGATCGGGGTAAATTTGTAGTCAGGCATCTGCTTGATTTTCTTGACCATCTCGATGCCGTTCATGTTAGGCATGTTGACATCGCTAATGATTAAATGAACTTTCTGGCCAGAAAGCTTGGATATTCCATCGACTCCATCAACGCCCTCGATGACACTATAGCCTGCGCCCATTAACGCAGCTTTAACGACGGTCCTGACCGACGATGAATCGTCTACTATTAATATCGTTTTGCTCATTTATCGTATGCCTCTAAAAAAAACTGACTTCGCCTTTAGGCTGATTGTTGGATTTATCGTAGGAATCGCCGTGAATCTCTCCGTGAATCTCTCGTTCGCTGGAGGTTGTGTACTCGTGCTTAAGGGCTTCCATCCATTGAAACGAATCCGCTAATTGTGCGCTATCTCCTGAAATTGCTGCGGCGAAAGCGGTTTCCAGACTGGAGCTAGTCCTGGCAATATTGGCTGCCATATTCTCAAGCGTTTGTGAAATCCGATCCTGGTATTGCAACGAAACCAGGGCCTCGTTGATGTCACTTTGGATGCCATCGCTAATGTCGACTATGGTATTGGCGCTCTCGGAAATGCTGGCTTCGCTAGCCTGGTAGCGATCGATAACCGATTGGATTATTTCGTTAGACTTTTCCATTCTGGCGGCTTCGTCAGCGGATTGTCTCTCGACCTGTTCAATCGTCATACGAACCTGATTGTTAATTTCGGCTGCATTCTGGATAATTTTCTGGCCCGACTGGTTGGCACTGGTAGCCAGTTGTCGAACTTCGTCAGCAACTACGGCAAAACCTCTACCTTGTTCACCAGCCCGCGCAGCTTCAATGGCAGCATTGAGCGCCAACAGATCAGTCTGACTTGCGATCGAACTGATTTCATTGGCCATGTTGGTCAAAGACTCGGTGTGATTGGTCAGCGGCCTGATTTGATCTACCACGTCATTTTTAGAGCCGAGCACTGTCTGAATCGAATCAGTTACACCTTCCAGAGCGGCTCGAACTTCAGCCGTTAACTGGGTCACCGAATCACCATCATCGTGTACGGTTTTCGAATTGATCATACTGTCAAATATTTTCATGGCGCTGTCTTGTCGTTCCATGATGCCAGCAAATTGGGTGGCCAGCTTTTCCACTTCACTCTGACCATCGTCACGTAGCTGCTCTATTTGTTTTGTCCAGATTTGTGTTGAATCCAGCAGATTTTGTTTTATCTCGGTCAACATTTGACCACTCTTTAATCGCTCCTGGTCGTTCTCGATGATCTGCTTGTCCGACATCGCGCGAATTCTGGAAAGAACTCGACCTCGACCCAGAATTCCGAGACAAAATCCAGCCGCCAGAATCAGCGTCGAGAAAGTGATCGAGGGGACGCTGGTGCCTTCGATAACAGTCATACCTATTGCGCCAATGGCCGCAATACCGACCGGAATATAAACAACTTCGTTCAGATAAGGTTTATCAGTTTCCATAATTTTCACAGCTTATTGTTAAGACTTACTGCCGCATTTATCGGCAGAATATTTATAAGCTTGAGTGGTTTTTTTGGTGAGCTGTCAGAAAAAAATGAACGGAGGGGAACGGTGGCTGTTAAGCCTTGCTGATATCATCCCGCATTGAATCAGGCATAAGTATCAATGATACGTTTATGGTCTTTTTTCCTGTTTTGTTTCGTCTCAGATCGGGGCTTGCGCTTTTTGTCAGAATCCTGTTTTTTCAACGTATCCTGAATTCGTGGCGTCAGGTTCACCGATTTAATCAGTGGATCGGGCATCGCTATATTCCACCCGTTACTCCGATTTCGACATCACCAATCAATTTATTCAAATCAATCATGACTAACAACTGGTCGTCACTATTGACGGTGCCAGTGATGTAAGGTGAAGTTTCATCGTTGCCAACATTGGTAGTTACTTCTATATCGGACGGATTCACGTCGATCACTTCGGCTACGCTATCGACCACAATTCCGATGATTTGCTGGTGTACTTCGATTACGATGGTACGGGTTAGCGACGTAGCCTCCGCACTGGGCAATCCGAAACGAGCTCGTGCATCAATAACGCTTACGATGTTACCGCGTAAATTGATGATTCCGGTTACAAATGAAGGTGCTCCCGGAACTGGCGCAACTTCTATTTGGCGAAGCACTTCCTGCACCTGCATCACGTCAATGCCATAATTCTCGTTTTGTAAACTGAAGGTCACGCATTGTAGTGACGCTGGTGTCGCAATAGCCTGTTGTCCGGACATCCCATTCTCTGAATCGATTATTCCCACAGGTTATCGGCCAGCGGCAGGTAATATTAACCAACATTATCCAGGGTTGGATGGATGGCACGATTTTCGGACCTATCCGCAACTGTCAAAGTGTTGAGTAATTCGAGATAGGCGTTGCTGCCTTTAGACCTGGGCGCGTATTGCGTCAATGGAATCCCTGCTTTGCTGGCATCCCTGAACTTGGTGTCGATAGGAATAACTGAGTCCCAGACCTGGTCGCCGTACATTTCCCTCATATTCGCGAGGGCATCAACCGACGCTCGTGTACGTTGGTCAAACATGGTTGGAACAATCAAATAGGGTGTTTTCTGGTTCAGCGATTTTTCCACCATGGTCAAGGTATGAAGCATTCTTGCAAGACCTTTGATCGACAAAAAATCCGTCTGCGCAGGTATCAGGAGCTGATCGCATGCGGCCAGCGCATTGATCATCAATATACCCAGCATCGGCGGACAATCAATGATGCCATGTTGAAATCGCACGGCGACACTGTCGATTGCCTGAGCCACCACCAGGCCTTTACCCTGCCCGGTTCCCATGCGTCGATCCAGCGTCGCCAAAGCGCTGGAAGCGGCAAATAACCATGTATTTTTTATGGGTGTCGGCAACAACATTTTTGCGATATCAGACTGGCGCGTCGTAGGATTGGAAAATAAGGAATAAATACCCGTTTTCAGCTGATCGGGGTCGTATCCCAGGTAGGAAGTCAGCGAACCGTGTGGATCGAGGTCGACCAGTAACAGGCGTTTTTCATGGTGGCTTAAATGCCCTGCCAGCGTAACGGTGGTCGTGGTTTTGCCGACACCGCCTTTTTGATTGATAACCGCCCAGGTTTTCATGGCGCCAAATGCTGCGTCACAGAAAGAGGGTTCAGGCGTGACATTGCAGCAATCCCGGTACATCGAGGATTATCGCAATATTACCATCACCGGTAATCGTCGAACCGGCAAGACCCGGTAATCCCTGCAGCATGCTTCCCAGGGGCTTTATCATCACTTCTTCCTGACCAATTACCTGATCGACTACCAGCCCGACCAGATTACTGGCAACCCGGACCATAATCACCTGGGGTTCTTGCGCCCTGGGTTCGGTTTCTTCCGAACCATTCAGCAACCATTTACGCAAATGAAAAAGTGGAGGCGCTTTACCGCGATTCAATATGACTTCTCTACCATCAATCACACTGACCTGCTTGGAATTGAGTTCGAATATTTCGCCTACGTTAGACAATGGCAGGGCGTATTTGCGGTTTCCCAGTTTCACCATCAAGGTCGGAAGAATAGCCAGCGTCAGTGGTACCTTGATATTCAGCGTTGTTCCCTTTCCGATTACAGAGTCAATTTCGACCGTACCATTGAGCTGGGTAATGGTGGTTTTCACCACATCCAATCCAACACCACGACCTGAAACATCGGAAATTGCCTGCTTGGTCGATAACCCGGGCAAGAATATCAAATCGAAACAACCTTTGTCGTCGAGCCGGGATGCGGTCTCATGGTCCATCAAACCCTTCTCGACGACTTTGTTACGTAAAACTTCGGGATCCATACCGGCGCCGTCATCCGAAATTGACAAGTGGATATTATCGCCTTCCTGCCGCGCGGCCAGTACCACATTGCCGGCACCTGGCTTGCCGGCCGCGACACGTTGCGCCGGTAACTCGACTCCATGATCGACCGAATTACGAACCAGGTGTATCAGGGGATCAGCAAGCGCCTCAACCAGATTTTTGTCGAGATCGGTATCCTCGCCTTCCATCATCAGATTAACTTCTTTGTTCAAACTTCGAGCAAGATCCCTGATCACTCGCGGAAAACGCCCGAAAACCTTTTTGATCGGTTGCATACGCGTTTTCATCACCGCAGACTGCAGATCACCGGTCACCGAGTCCAGATTTGAAATTGCCTGGTGAACCCGTACATCGGTAAATCCTTCCTTGAGTGTATTCAGGCGATTTCGTGCCAATACCAGTTCACCAACCAGGTTCATTATCTGGTCGAGACGCGCCGTATCAACTCGCACAGAAGTTTCTGTTTTTACCGGCTTCGCAGAATCCGGTGTCGCAGAACCTGGTGTCGCGGGCTTCGGGGCGACCGCTACCTTTTTGTCTGTACCTGAACCAGAAGCTGTTGGGCCTGGTTTGGCAGCACTAACGGATTCCGCGTTGTCGGTACTCCCCGGACCTTTGCCTTTTCCATGTATTTGATCGAGAACATCGTCAAACTCCGCGTCCGATATAAGATTTTTATCGGTATGATCACGCTTGTTATCAGACTCAATCGGGACCTGGCTGCTGGGTCCAGTAGCAGGCCCTTTATCTTTGCCGTGCAACACATCAAGCATGGCTTCAAATTCTTCGTCGGTTATCTCATCGCTGGCGTCATTGGTAATGCTTTGGGGTTTAGTCTGGCCGACATTATCAACCTTCGGTTCTGATTTGCTTTGATTTAGCGTTTCAAGCAAAGCACCAAATTCTTCATCGCTAATATCCTCTGCCATCGAGTCCGTTGATTCCATCTCGGCAGCCTCTAGTAATACTTCCGTATTATTCTCCTGCTCAGCCGGAGTTGCTGCCGAAACGGCATCCAAAACGGTTTCATTCACTTTAGTGGGAGCAGTAGCGGCACCTGTCGCTTCGACCTCAGTAGTGGGAGATTGCATGTCGAGTAGCATTTGATCGAGTTCTGCTGGAGCTGGATCGGGATCAACTGCCTCGTGTATTTGCGCAAACATGCGGTCGACTTCGTCCAGAACCTGCAAAAATACGTCCATCATCTGTGCCGACAGGGCCAATTTTCCGTTTCGCAGTAAATCGAAAATATCTTCCGACTTGTGGCAAATTTCAACCAGGCTGGTCAAGGAAAGAAAACCGGCGCCACCCTTGATAGTGTGAAACCCTCGAAATACCGAGTTCAATAGATCGTTATCTTCAGGACTTTGCTCAAGATCGACCAGTTGTTCGTTCAGAAGCTCCAGTATTTCGCCGGCCTCGACCAGGAAATCCTGCATAATTTCATCGTTAAGATCAACCGACATGAAGGCACCTAAAAACCGAGACTAGCGAGCAAGTCATCGACATCTTCCTGTGATTTGGCAACTTTGTCGCGGCTTGCACTGGGTAGCTGCGGTCCCACTGCAATTTCACCTGAGTCGGCTTCTGCACTATTTTCAGTTTGCAGTTCTTTCCCTGTGATTGTGACCAGGCGCAACAGCTTCTCTTCAACATCCTGGACCATGATTACGACCTTGCGAATTATCTGTCCGGTAATATCCTGGTAGTCCTGAGCCAGCATAATTTCAGTCATCTTGCCGCAGACATCTTGTGACTGATTTCCAACTGTTTCCAAAAAACGATCCAGACTGACGTTCAAATCAGCCAAATTCTGCTTCGAGGGTTCAGTATTTCTGAATTTCTGCCACTGTTCTGAAAACTGCTGAGTTTGAGTTTTAAAGTCGAGCATCATCGAAACGGTTTCTTCGGCGATGGACATAGACCGATGTGCCGCATCTTCGGTCATGCTGACAATCAGGTTAAGTCGCTCCTTCGCATCGGGTATTTCATCCCTGGCCAAGGCAACCAAACGATCATCGTCGGCAAAGTTTTTAATGGACTCGTGGATTTCGCGGGTCAACAATCCCAACTCCTGATAAAGCGAGGATTCCGGTATCGGCATTACTTCGGAATCCAGTTTATCAATCTTATTCTGATCGACAAGCGCTATAGCTGCCTTTGGGCCATCGAGGTGATCTTTACAGGAAACGGTCATTTTGGCAGGCCCATTTTGCGGGTTTTCAGATTGACTCAGGCTTCGAGGCGTTGAAATATTTTTTCAATTTTTTCTTTCAGTGTTATCGCAGTGAAAGGTTTGACGACATAACCGTTCACTCCCGCCTGAGCGGCGACAACGATCTGTTCTCGTTTTGCTTCTGCGGTAACCATCAACACAGGCATGGATGATAAGGCTTCGT
>QIJI01000054.1 GCA_003231795.1 Gammaproteobacteria bacterium | reverse complement strand
TGGTGGTTGCTCGATATCAGGCTCATCGTGGCGCTGGTTTTCGGGGCGCTGATTTCGGCGACCGATCCGGTTGCGGTCGTTGCGTTGTTCAAGGAACTGGGAGCGCCCAAGCGGTTGATGGTGCTTGTTGAAGGGGAATCACTGCTCAACGATGCAACCGCTATTGTTGCATTTTCGATCCTGGTCGGGATCGCGGTTGTGGGCGGTGGTATTGGCTGGAGTGATTCAGGCAGCATCATCGGGGAATTTCTGCGCGTATTCATTGGCGGGGTTATTGTTGGCAGCTTGCTCGGTTTTGCGGTTTGCGAAATTCTCCATCGCATGCAAAGTGATTTGCCGGTCATCCTCACCACCTCGATCGTTATCGCCTATGCAAGCTTTGTCCTGTCGGAGCATGTGCTGCATGTTTCCGGCGTTATGTCGGTCGTCGGATCGGCGATTGCGCTAAAACGCTACAGCGTACTCCAGTTTGGACACGAAGCGACGCATACGATACACAATAGTTGGGAAGTGATCGTGTTGTCGCTGAACTCTTTGCTGTTTCTGATGGTTGGCCTGAGTGTAAAAATCGAAAATGTTCCTGCCATGCTGGGTGCTACCTTCGTGGTGGTCCTGTTGATACTGGGTGCGCGCGCAATTTCGATCTATAGCCTGCTCCCTGCCACTACCAGAATATTTCATCTTCCCCGGGTGAGTAAGGCTGACCGACATATCATGTGGTGGGGCGGGCTTAAAGGTGGGCTGGCGATTGCGGTTGTATTGTCGATCCCCGACTCTCTGCCGGAAAAACAATTCTTGTTTGACCTGACCATCGGCGTGGTGATGTTCACCTTGCTGGTCAGCGCACCCACCATCAAGCCACTAATGGAACGTCTCGGCCTTAACCAGTTAAGCGAAGGTGAAGATCTCGAACTCAGAAATGCACTGATCACCGCGCGCAAGGATTCGGGTAACTGGCTCTCCACTTTGAAAGATCATTCGTTGATACCCAGTGAGACAATGGAAGGTTTGATGATGCGGACGCGACTGGCTTTCAGTATCGGTATGTTTGACGAAGGCAGTGAAAAACACGAAGACGATGAGCACATGGCAATTTTCCGCGCATACCGGGTCGAGCAATCGGTGCTTGAGTCGCTTTACGAAGCCCATGTCATCAGTCAATACGTCTATCTCAGAATGAATGATGCCCGCCTCACAATGCAAGAAGCGCTGCGCATGGGAAAAACCGAGCATAAGGCGGTCCGGGCAAGCAAGCGTAAAAGCCTGTTCGAGCGTGGCGAAGGAACTCTTTTGCGTTACTCGAGGGAGCGTCCCTGGCTGGCAAAAATGCTGTCACGTTTTCAGATGCTGCGACTGGTACAGCAGATTGAGCGTCACATAGCCAAGGTCATCATCAGTAGCAATATAATCGAAATGCTTGAACAACAGGATGATCTTGGTCAGTCAGCGCGCGATGGGTTAATTGAAAACTATAAAGCGCGTAGGCGCTATTATCATCAGGAACTGGAAAGTGCCGAACAGCAGTTCGAAGGCTTCTATCACCGTATCATAGAGCAAATGGCTCACCGTTCGATGATTTATCGCGGTTGGTTGCATGTCGAAAAGCAGTTCGGGCATGGCGATATCAGTGCCAAGGGGTTCAATATTATCAAGCACAAGGTTGAACTCGAACTGGATGGTCTGAGCAGTATGCGAATGGCAAAGCCACCGGAAAGCAGCGAATCGATTTCCGACCTGATCGGCAAGGTAAAGCTATTTGATAAGCTCGATTTCGAAGATCGACTCAGCCTCGAAAAACAGGCAACCCGTATCACATTTCTGGCAGGCGATACCATCGTTGGGGAGTCCGAACGTGGCGATAACTTTTATATTCTGATTCACGGCACGGCGGCGGTGTACAAGCTGGACGAAGAGGGCGGCAGTCACCAGATCACCGAGTTTCACGATAGCGATGTCATCGGTGAATCCTCGTTGCTGGAGCAGGAGAAAAGCCGGCATCGTCGTAGCGCAACGATTGTCGCCAAAAGCGCATGCAATCTTGTCAGCATAACCAGAAAAGCGATGCTTGGTATAATCGAAAATTACCCCGATATTCGACAACAGCTACAGACAATTCATGATGACCGCCTGAACGCCACAATCACCAGTTAATTCTGACCTGGCTGATAGATTTACCAACCGTAGTGACTATGATTAAACTGAACTCAAAGATCATCGGTGAAGGACTGTAACTAAAGGAATTTCTGGTAAAGTCAGAGCCTGTCCCGGATTTGAGCAATATATCGAACCGCCGGGATTGGCTTAATTCAGAGTTTCCAAAAATTAACAGGTGCTGTTTTCGGTGCCTACTAGTGGAGTGAGACCGCTTATGCTCGTGCAACTACTGCGCTTTGCGTTAAAGCCACTGTTGACCATTGTAAAATCCGACGCTAACGATTTGATATCGGGCCAAAATAAAGCCGACGCAATCGATTACCGGTATTTGTTTGAAAACTCGACTACCGGGATTGGTCGAACTTCAGTTATAAACGGTAGCGTTATTTTTGCCAATCTGCGCCTTGCCGAAATTTTTGGCTACGATGATGTTGACCAGTTCGTCGATGAGTACAATTTTTCAGAAAATTATCTGGCTGAGGGCGGACGCGAACGACAGCTGGATTTTTTTCGAAATCATCCGGGCGAGCTGATGCAAGCCAGTTTCACCGATCGGCTGGGTGAAACAATTATTGTCGAATCTCAAGTACGTTTCGATCCCGGCGAAGCATTCATCGATTTTGTCATCATCGATGTCAGCGATCGGGATAAAGCGAATCAGAAAAAGCTATATTCCGAAAGTATTGTCGATGCCATCGTCCACCAGTCGCATGTCCCGATGGTGCTGAAAGATTTAAATGATCGCTATCTGTATGTCAGTCCAGCCTACACGCGCTACCTGGAGATGACGATCGACGAAGTCGAGGGGAATACAACCTCGAATGTTCACGAACCGGAAACTGCAAGCAGGTTGCAGGAGGCAGACCGCAAAATTATAAGCAGCGGCAAGGCATTTGATATCAACGAAGCGTTTCCGGTCAAATTCGGCGATTCGACGCTGCAAGTGTATAAGTTCCCGATTTATGATGAGAATGGTGACGTCAACGGTATTGGCTCGATTGGGCTGGATATAACCGAGTCGGAACTGGACAAGCGATTGTTGGCCCGGACCAAGATCGAATTAGAACAGCGGCGAGAGCAGCTTTCGCTGATGGTTGAACAGCGAACTCAGGAATTGGTCGAACGCGATGAAATGTTCCGCCGTTTTTACGAAGTGATTCCGGATGTATTTATGATTACGGAAATGGAGTCCGGGATATGCCTCAGTGTGAACGATGGATTTTGTGAGATGACCGGTTATTCGAGGGAGGAAGTCATTGATCGCTCCACCTTGGACCTGAATTTGTGGCGCTACACCCGGGATCGTGGAAAACTGGTCAGTAGGCTCAAAAGCCGAGGTTATATCAGCAATCTGAACGCAGACTTCCGCCGCAAGGACGGCAGTTTCTGGCCCGGTATGATGTCTGCCTGCCTTGCTGAGCTGGGTGGAAAGCAGGTCGTTTTGTCAGCCACCAAGGATGTCGGCGATATGCGCCGCGCACAGGATCAGGCGATTCAGGCTAACCAGGCGAAATCACAGTTTTTGTCCTCGATGAGCCACGAGCTACGCACGCCTCTCAATGCGATTATCGGATTCGCACAAATATTGCAATACAATCAGAAAGACCCGCTGACCGGTAAGCAGAAAAATGCGATTGAGCTGATCGAAACCAGCGGGCAACACTTGCTTGAACTAATCAATCAAGTGCTTGATCTATCCGGAATTGAAAGCGGAAATCTTAAACTCAAGCGGGAGGCGGTTCAGGCACAGGATATTATCACCGAATGCATATCCCTGTCGCGCCCAATGGGGGAGCCACGGGATATCACCATTGACGATCCTGTTAGTCGAAAACTACCGGAAATCCTGACAGATTCGTTGCGATTCCGACAGGTATTGCTCAATCTGCTTTCGAATGCGATCAAGTACTGCGATGAAGGTAGTCATATCTCGGTGGAGACTTTCAACAGGCAGGACAGGTACCTGTGTATTAGTGTGATCGATAGCGGCCACGGAATCGCCGATGAGCATCATCATAGTTTATTTGAGCCATTTAAACGATTTGGCGATACGACGGGAAGGGTTCAGGGTGCCGGTATTGGGCTTTCGATTTCAAAGCAACTGGTGGAAGCCATGGAAGGTCGAATCGGTTTCGATTCCGAGTTGGGTAAAGGGTCCAAATTCTGGTTCGAAATGCCGCTTGCAGATACCGCACTTCACCTACAAAAAGTTGACGCCCGGGTCGAACACCAAGCTATTGATCGTTATCAATTGTCGAATTCCGAGCTGGTTATTCTTTACGTCGAAGATAACGCGATCAATGTCGAGTATATGGAGCTGTTTTTCGAGGATATGGATAATGTCGATCTGCTGATTGCGACTACCGCGGCCCGGGGGCTCGAACTAGCGCAGCGCATGACTCCGGATTTGATTCTGATGGATATCGGTCTGCCTGATATGAGCGGGATCGAAGCGACCCGAATATTGAAGTCGAAAGCCGTTACCCGCCAGATACCGGTGATCGCACTCAGTGCCGCTGCCATGCTGGATGATATCGAGCTTGCAAAAGCCGAGGACTTTGATGCCTATGTTACCAAGCCGATTCAGGTCGATGCTTTTTTGCAACTATTAAAAACAACGTTTCAGGGCCGGCTCGAGTGAAAACAAATTAATTTCCAGGAGTCTGTCGGATTTAGGGAATCTTAGCGAGGCGATGGGAAATTGAGACCATTTGTTTGATCTTTTGAGGCGCATAGTGGGTACTACGCAACGAAAAAGATCAAACAAATGGGCCTATTTCCTAACGCCGCAGTAGATTTACCCTAAGTCCGACAGACTCCTGGGTATTGATAATCTCGAAACCGATACCAGCTTCGGTGTACAGTCGTTAGAATAGATTTTATGAAGCTCGAAAACAGAAAAATTTTACTCGGTATTACCGGGGGCATTGCTGCCTACAAGTCTGCCGAGCTGGTTCGACAACTGCAAAAGTCAGGGGCTGAAGTGCGCGTCGTAATGACGCAGTCAGCGCAGGAATTTGTACAACCCCTGACTTACCAGGCGCTCAGCGGACACCCGGTCTATACCGATATCTTCGATGGTGAAGTAGATTCGGCAATGGATCATATCGAACTCGCTCGATGGTGTGACCTGATGGTCGTTGCTCCTGCCTCTGCCGATTTTCTGGCCAAACTTAACGCGGGTTATGCGGACAACTTGCTGTTGACGCTTTGTCTGGCGAATAAACACCCCCTTGCGGTAGCTCCAGCAATGAATCAACAGATGTACGCCAACGCCGCGACCCGTGAAAATATTACACGGTTAAAATCCCGCGCCGTTCTGGTCTGGGGACCTGCGCACGGCGAGCAGGCCTGTGGTGATATCGGGCCCGGTAGAATGCTCGAGGCACAACAGATAGCGCATCGCGTCGAGCGCCTTTTTGAGCCAGGAAAACTCGATGGCCTGTCGCTGCTGTTGACGGCTGGCCCCACACGCGAGGCAATCGATCCGGTGCGTTACATCAGCAATCACAGTTCCGGAAAAATGGGATATGCATTGGCTGATGCAGCGATCGCAGCGGGTGCCGATGTGACCCTGGTCAGTGGACCGGTTGCCCTGGATTCCCCTCCTGGTCTCGAATTGGTCAGGGTAGAGTCTGCCGAAGAAATGTATCAGGCGGTCATGCCGCGAGCGCCAAAAGCAGACTTGTTCATCGCTTGTGCCGCGGTTTCAGATTACCGGGTCGAACAATCGCAACCACATAAGATCAAGAAATCGAGCGAGTCGATAACTTTAACCCTGACTCCAAACCAGGATATTCTGGCTGCAGTAAGCGCACTTGAAAATCGGCCTTTTTGTGTTGGATTTGCGGCTGAGACGCAAGATCTTGAAAACAACGCCCGAGCCAAACTCGAACGCAAAAAACTGGATTTGATCGCCGCGAATCAGGTTGGCGATGTTAGTGGTGGATTTAATGCGGATCAAAATCAGCTCGAGGTATTCTGGTCAGACGGACAGCAAAGCCTTTCCATGGCGAGTAAAGCAGATATCGCAATACAGCTTATCGATTTAATCGCGAGTCGGTATACTGACGCGCGTTCCTGACAGGCTCTCAAAATGACAGAAAACAAATCCAGTGTTGCCGAAATTCTGATCGAAGCCTTGCCTTACATTCAGGCATTGGATCGCAAGACGGTCGTGATCAAGTTTGGCGGTAACGCGATGGTAGATGAAAACCTCAAAAGCTGCTTTGCACAGGATATCGTTTTGCTCAAGCAAGTGGGGGTAAACCCGGTTATCGTGCATGGTGGTGGCCCGCAAATTGGCAAGTTGCTGGAGCAGATCGGTAAGAAAAGCCGCTTTATCGAGGGCATGCGGGTAACCGACAACGAAACAATGGATGTGGTTGAAATGGTGTTAGGCGGACAAGTTAACAAGCAGATTGTCTCGTTGATTAATCAGCACGGCGGGCGCGCGGTCGGATTGACCGGTAAGGATGGCGGTATGATCAGTGCGCGCAAGATGAAATTAAGTGGCCGCGACCAGGAGGAGCATGATCTGGGTCAGGTCGGTGAAGTTGAGTCAATCGATCCGTCGGTGGTAGCGATGCTCGACAATGGCGATTTTATCCCGGTAATCGCACCGATCGGTGTCGGCGCTGATGGCGCTTCTTATAATATCAATGCCGATCTGGTTGCCGGTGAACTGGCCGCGGTACTGAACGCGGAAAAATTGTTGTTACTGACCAATACTGCCGGGGTGATGGATCCGGACGGGAACTTGTTAACCGGCCTGAGCGCGGACGAAACCGAAGCTCTGATCAGTGACGGAATTATTTCGGGGGGTATGCTGCCGAAAGTGCGTTGTGCGCTTGATGCGGTGAAAGCCGGAGTCAGTACCAGTCAGATTATCGATGGGAGGGTCAGGCATTCGGTTTTGCTCGAGCTGCTGACTGATACCGGTGTGGGAACCCTGATCAAAGGCGATACCTGAGGTCTATTCCCAGGGTCTATTCTCAGGGTCTATTCTC
>QIJI01000237.1 GCA_003231795.1 Gammaproteobacteria bacterium | reverse complement strand
GTTCAAATTCCCGATGTTGAAGCTCCTTCCGACGACATACTCGATGAACTGGTACCCGCCAGTGGTATTGGAGTCCCGGGATTGAATGATGATATTAGGCAGGAGGCCGCATTTGACATCTCGGTTTCGAATGCCCCGGCCCGGTTATTCTTTATGAGTCTGGTTAAAGATACCAATGTCAACATGGTGGTACACCCCAGTGTCGAAGGCGAGATTTCGCTTGATTTGAAAAACGTTACGGTCAGGGAAGTAATGAAACTGGCGCGTCAGGTTTATGGCTACGAGTTCGAGGAGAGTGGATCCGGATATATTGTCATGCCAGCCCGTATTCAGTCGCGCATCTTTGCGGTTAATTATCTGAATGTGGTGCGCTCAGGCGAGTCATTGATGACCGTAAGCTCCGGCCAGATCCAGGATTCGAACTCAGGCGACAGTGAAGACGATTCGGGCTCGGGCTCAACCTCGTTAAAATCGAGCCGGATAAATACTCGAAGCGTGGCTGATTTCTGGACTGAGCTAAAAGGAACGCTGATTGCAATTGTCGGTAATAGTGATGGCCGTTCAATCGTAGTAGATCGTCTCACCGGGCTGGTTGTAGTGCGAGCCATGCCGGGCGAGCTGCGCGATGTAGAGGCGTATCTGAATGATGCACAGGAGAGCTTGCAACGTCAGGTAATTCTGGAGGCCAAAATTATCGAGGTTGAACTGAATGACAGCTTCCAGTCGGGCATAGACTGGGCGGCGATATCCTCGAGTCGGGATTTGGCGGTTGGGAATGCGAGTATCGTCAGAGGCGTGGGTGGCTCGGCTGCCATTAATGCTGCTGGCGATGTCGCCGTCAACGCGGGACTGGATCTGACCAATTCGGCATTTGCCAATCTTTTCGCAGTGGGCAGCTCGTCCAGTACTTTTGGCTCGTTGATAACCCTGTTAGGTACCCAGGGCAATGTACACGTATTATCCAGCCCGCGAGTATCTACTGTGAATAACCAGAAAGCGGTAATCAAGGTCGGCTCCGACGAATTTTTTGTAACCGAGGTATCTTCAGACAGTAACACGACTGTCACTGGCACCACCTCTAACCCCGAGCTGACCCTGACGCCATTTTTCTCGGGTATTGCCCTCGATGTTACCCCGCAGATCAGTAAAGAGGGTGACGTGATTTTGCATATTCACCCCAGTATCAGCGAGGTTCAGGACCAGGTTAAAACGATTACTCTCGGGGGTCAGACTTTTGAATTGCCCCTGGCTCTGAGTACCGTGCGCGAGTCAGATTCGGTGGTGAGAGCCCGCAATGGGGAGGTCGTGGTGATTGGAGGATTGATGAAAAACCTGGCTAGCGTCGAAGATGGAGGTACTCCCGGACTTAGAGATCTGCCCTTTTTCGGTAATTTGTTCAAGCAAAAAAGAAGGATAAACCGGCGCAGTGAACTGGTGATTCTATTGCGCCCGATTGTTGTCGATTCAAACAAGGTCTGGTCACGATACATTTCAGACAGTGCCGGCAGAGTGGAACAACTAAAATACACTCCCGAGGATGAGTAATGTACGAGCAATACTACGGTCTTTCGGAAAAACCGTTTAGTCTGACGCCTGATACCGATTTTTTTTACCAGTCGGTTACGCATCGCGAAGCGCTCAACGTTTTGATGGTCGCAGTCAGGGGTGGTGATGGTTTTATCAAAGTAACCGGTGAAGTCGGCACTGGCAAAACATTGCTCTGCCGCAAATTACTGGATGCGCTGGAAACTGAATACGACACGGTATACATTCCTAACCCCTACATGAATTGCAATGCCTTGCTTGACGCGGTGATAGCCGAGATGGGAATTGCCGAAAAACTGATAAAGGAAAATTACCTCGCCTGCATTAATCAATACCTGATCGACAACGCACGTCGTGGTCGCGGCACGGTGATTATTCTGGATGAAGCCCAGTCGCTACCCGAAGAAAGCCTTGAAGCTATTCGTTTACTGAGCAATCTCGAAACCGGCAAGCAAAAACTGGTGCAAATTGTGTTGTTCGGTCAGCCCGAACTCGATGCCAGGCTGGCGCAAAGCAGTATCCGCCAGTTACGCCAGCGCATTATGCATGCCTATCGATTGCAGCCTTTGAATCAGGCATCAATCCGATCCTATCTGCAGCATCGTATCAGCTCGGCCGGATATCGTGGACCGGAGTTATTTGACAACGCTGCACAGAAGCGCTTGTACAAATTCAGTCAGGGAATTCCCCGTGTTATCAACGTGATTTGCAACAAGGCGATGATGCTGTCGTATGCCAGCGGGGAATTCTATATTCGCCGAAAACATATCGAGGCGGCGGCCGCAGACAGTCAAATCCAATGAGCGTTATCAACAACGTTTTAAAAAACCTTGAAACCCGGGAAACCAATTTTACCCCGATCGAAATTGAATCACTGGGCCGGGACAAAAAGGAACGGCAGTGGAAAGGCACGACGCCGGCCCTGGTTGCAGTTCTGACTGCTTTCCTGCTGCTTGGCAGTGGCTGGATGTACTTGCAAAACAACTCGGCTGATACGGCCTTGGCAGTTGCAACGCCGCAACCTGTTGTGGTGGATACGGTTGAGCCTGTCGTGGTTGCTGCCAATACAGAAGCTGAGACCGTGCAAGCGCCCGTTGTTGATGCGCCGAACCAGATAATCGGTTTGCAAATTCGCGAGAGCGGCGAGCGGATGCGGCTGGAATTCGCGTTGCGCGCCAAGGCGGTAACTTATTTGAAAGAGCGCGGTGAAAATAGTTTTGCTTATCATCTGCGTGATATCGAAAGCCAGATAGTCGCACCGCAACTAACCGATAATCGCTGGATTGAACAACTGGTAATCGTATCGACGCCGCAGGGTGTTGATATCCGTTTCAAAACAGTACCGAAAATTCTTGTTGAAACCCGACAAATGAAGGCCGACGGTGAATCCATCTGGGCGATTGAACTCACCCGCTCAGCCGAAGCGATGACCGCGGAAGCAGAAACGAGTCAGCCTGTCACCGCAAAGCTCGTGGTCGAACCCGAAGCACCCGCTCAGCAGTCGGTACAGGCCGCGGCAGTCAAAGATACCAGCCAGCAGCAGGCACCGGTCAAACTCGAAATTAAATCAATCAATCCAGAATCCGGAAGTTCCAATGATCTCGCCTATGCGGTAAAACTGATGAAATCGCGACGTTATGCCGAGGCCGAAAACCGTTTTGTCGATTTATTAAATGGTAGTGAAGATCATAAGGTGCGGCGAAATTTGCTGGCCCTGTACCAGCGCCAGGGCTATTCCGACCGTCATTCCCGGCTTGCGCGGGAGTCGATGCAAAAATACCCGGGTGATGTGGCGTTCACCTATGAATATGCTCATTCGTTATATCAACAGGGATTCTACCGGGCGGTGGTTGATTTGTTTGCCAATCAGGGCGAAGTAATTGATGTTAATCAGCAGTCAATACTGGCAGCCAGTTATCAGCGACTCGATCAACACGAAAATGCGGAGCGTTATTACACCCTGGCTCTGGATCAGAACGTCACCAATGCCAGAAACTGGATAGGCCTGGCTATTTCGCAGGAGCAAAATGCAAGTCTGCAAGACGCGCTGGACTCTTATCAAACCGCGAGTAATCTCGGTAATCTCAATAGTCGCCTGCAGGCTTTCGTTGAAAAACGCAGCGACAACCTGAACAAGGTTCTTAACTAGTGGTCCATCAATCCTTAAATGTTCGACCACTAATGCTATTTGGCAAGCTAACTGAACCGCACATCCTGTTGAAGGAGCACTAATGGCCTTTACCAAAAAAATACGGCTCGGCGATTTGCTGGTCGAAAAGGGATTGATCACCGAAGATCAGCTTAAATTTGCGCTGGGCGAACAAAAGAAATTGGGGCGCAAGCTGGGTGGAACCCTGATCGAACTCGGTATGATCGATGAAAAAAGTATTTTGACGCTGTTATCCAGTCAGCTCAAAATTCCGTTAATCGACATAACCAACTACAACTACAGCGATGAAGCCGCCAAGCTGTTACCCGAATCAATCGCGCGTCGTTATCGAGCATTGGTACTTGAAGATCGCGACAAAGATTACCTGGTGGCAATGGCCGACCCTACCGATATCTACGCACTGGATGAAATCCAGGGCAAGCTCAACAAACCCGTAAGCCTGGCGATAGTGCGCGAATCCGCGTTGCTGGAGAATTTCGACCTGGTTTATCGGCGTACCGAGGAAATCAGCGCACTGGCTTCGGAGCTGGGACAGGACTTATCCGACTCGGCAGCCGATTTAACTGACCTGCTGCAAACCGAAATGACCGATGCTCCGGTGGCAAAACTGTTGCAATCGATATTCGAAGATGCGGTTCAGGTCGGAGCCTCTGACATTCATATCGAACCCGATCAACACGTGATTCGCGTACGCCAGCGAGTTGATGGCGTGCTATACGAGCAGGTGATGAAAGAAACGCAGATAGCCCCTGCTGTGGTCGTACGTTTGAAATTGATGTGCGGGCTCAATATTTCTGAAAAACGGCTGCCGCAGGATGGCCGTTTTCACATGGTTGTAAATGGGCGCGAAATCGACGTGCGTCTGTCGACCATGCCGGTCCAGCATGGTGAATCTGTGGTTATGCGTCTGCTTGATCAGACACGCGGTGCGCTGAACCTGGAAGTGCTGGGCATGCCGGATGAGATTCTGCGCCGCTTTCGCAAAAATTTTCATCTTCCCAATGGCATGATTTTGGTTACCGGGCCGACCGGTAGTGGTAAAACCACGACGCTGTATGCCGCGTTGTCGGAACTTAATGTCAAGGAAACCAAAATCGTTACGGTTGAGGATCCGGTGGAATATCGTCTTGAGCGCGTCAATCAGGTGCAGGTCAATCCGCGCATTGGACTTAGTTTCGCCAAAGTATTGCGCTCAGCCCTGCGTCAGGACCCGGATATCATAATGGTGGGCGAGATGCGCGACGCCGAAACGGTTGAAATCGGGGTCAGCGCCGCCATGACCGGCCACCTTGTGTTATCTACCTTGCACACCAATGACACGATATCGACTGCGACGCGTTTGATGGATATGGGGGTTGCCGGGTATTTACTGGCGACCACACTACGAACCATCGTCGCGCAGCGGCTGGTACGCAAGATTTGCACCAGTTGTATCGAAGATTATACGCTGACAGATTTCGAATCTGGCTGGCTCAGTGATAGCCTGAAAATTGATATTTCTGGCCAACAGTACAAAAAAGGTCGTGGCTGCAAGCAATGCGGCGAAACCGGATACCAGGGCCGTATGGGTGTTTACGAGTTGCTCGATATGAATGCCGAATTGGCGGAAAAATTGCGTCACGATGACTCGCAGGGATTTGTCGAAGCGGCCGCGCGTGCGCCCGGTTATCAACCACTGGTAATGGTCGCACACGAACATGCCGCTAACGGTCTGACTTCCATTGAAGAAATGCTGCGCCTTGCCGGCGAAGTACCGGATGACGTACTCGATCATGCTCCGGTACTGGAGATCGATGACTAATGCCCTCTTACGAATTCAAGGGGAGAGGTAATAACGGTCAATTAATCGACGGTGAAATCGAAGGCGCCAACAGTACCGCGGTTGCGGGGCTGTTGATGGATCGCGGCGTGATTCCGATTTCCATTATTGAAAAACAGGTCAGCATCGATATTTTCGAAGCGTTCAAGGAGCGCTTCAATTTACACAAAATCAGCATCGAGGAGTTGTTGATGTTTACGCGCCAGATGAGCGCGCTGATCAAATCCGGCATTCCGATTACGCGGGCCATTTCCGGTATTCTCGAGTCGATCGAAAATCCACTGATGATTAAATCATTACACGATATTCTAGAACAACTCGAATCAGGGCGTAGCCTGTCGATTGCCTTTGCCCGCCATCCCAGGGTTTTTTCCAATCTGTATATCAGCATGATCCAGGTGGGTGAAGATACCGGTCGCCTGGAAGAGTCGTTTTCTTTGATGGGCGGATATATCGACCGCAACCGGCGCATTACGCAAAACATCAAAACCGCGTTACGCTATCCGACCACGGTTATCATCGCGATTGCAATTGCGATGACAATCGTCAACTTGTTCGTGATTCCAAAGTTTGCCTCTTTTTTCGAAGCCAACAAGCTGGAATTACCGTGGCAAACCCTATTATTGTTGAATACGTCGAATTTTTTTGTCGAGTACTGGATGTTTCTTCTGGGTGGGCTGATCGGTGCTTTCGTTGGTTTCAAGCGTTACATCAATACGATTGACGGGCGCTACAAATGGCATAAATTCATTCTCGACGTGCCCATTATTGGCGAAATCCTGCACCGCTCGTTTATGGCACGTTTCGCGCGCTCATTTTCAATGGCTTATAGCGCCGGCGTTCCCATTGTTCAGGCCATGGGGGTGATTTCGCGCTCGATTGGTAATGATTTCATTTCAAGCCACGTCAATGGAATGCGTGAGGGCATTGAGCGAGGCGAAGCACTGACTCGTACCGCGCAGCAAACGGGGATGTTTACGCCGGTAGTGATGCAGATGTTTGCAGTCGGGGAAGAGGCGGGAAATCTCGACGAAATGATGTCGTTTATCGCTGACTTTTACGAAGAAGAAGTCGATTACGATGTCAAAACCCTGTCAGATCGTATCGAACCGCTGATCTATGTCGTTGTCGGTGCCATGGTTCTGGTGCTGGCGCTGGGTATTTTTGTGCCGATGTGGGATTTGGCGCAGCTAGCAGGTAGATGAACACCATCGGCTCCCGTCCAGGAGCGATCGTATTCCGGCTGCGCATGATGGCGCTTCTGATCCTGATTGCGATCCTGGTGTTTTTATCTTATTTGGACGATACGCAGAAGAGCGTCGAGCGCAGCTCAATTCAGCAAACCAAGCGCATTATCGACTCATCGTTGGCGGTCGTGTTTGCGACCTATGCGGTCAAAGGCCGGCTCAATGACTTGAATGAAATCAATGGCGGCAATCCGTTTGTGTTTCTGGCCGAGTATCAAATGCTGCCGCCGGCATACCAGGGTGAAATCGAACAGGATATTGACAGCAACACAGCGCCCGGCTGGTATTATCTGAAGCACCGCAAGCGCGTGGTTTATAAAGCGAGTTTTTTGGAAGGCGATCGCTACTTTGCGATAGTTCTCGACTACGTGGATAGTAATCAATCCGGCAAGTTTGAATCGCAAAGGTTTCATCGAAACCGCAGAACCTTAAGTCTTCACGCTACTGCCGTTATCCCCGCCTGCCCCGGGCGAGGCCATAAGATTTTCCCCCATAATTGCCGCACTGTCCCTTTCCAATTACTAATGGCATTTATTTCGGGCGAAAAAAACCCGCGACGAGCGCGGGGTTTTCTATTTTTGGCAACTGAGTTATGCGCCGGTGCAAATCAATGTTGCTGTAGCGGATGTTCCCAGGGTGGAATCTGCCGCGACAGTACAGGCCATGGTATCTCCTGGTCCAGTACAAACATTTGCTGTTGCAGCGAGGTTATGAACTCCGGGAAAACCGGCAGCGAACAGCTCAATTATATTGGTGTCGGCTTCATCGCAGACTGTCGAGCTGTCAATCGTTGCGTCTTCATTACCGGGATCGACGATCGATTTGGCGTAGTTGATAGATGAAGCGGCTGACATTTCAGAAGCGATACCGGCATTGGCGGCTGTTGTCGCGTCGCCAGACAGATCCTGAAACTTACCCAGGGCGGTTACGCCCAGAATTCCCAGTAGAACGATAACCACTACCAGTTCTACCAGCGTGAAACCTTTTTGTGACTTTTGCATGTTTTAAACTCCCCAGAGTAGAGTAATATTATGGTTTAATTAAGTTAGTCAGTAACTTAAAGTAATATAGCTGATATATTCTATAAGTAAATGATTTTTTTATATTTTAAACTGTGAAATTTTATGAATTTCGGCTCAAATATATGACTTCAGTCACATGATTGTAGTAAAAAATTATCACAATTCAGGTTTTTCTCTGGTCGAGTTGATTACGGTGATCGTATTGCTCGGCATTCTCGCGGTTGTTGCGTTGGGGAATCTTGGCGACCAGGACAGTTTTGCCGCGCGCGGGTTTTACGAAGATACTGTGAGCGCGGTGAGATTTGCGCAAAAGCTTGCGGTTGTTACCGGCTGCGAAGTGCAGGTGAACATCGATACTGCTACCGATAGTTATCAAATTTTTCAGCACGCAACAGACTGTACTACTGGTGGCTTTACGCTTGCCGTTCCAAACCCGGCAAATCGAGGGGTTGCTTATCAGAATACCAATATTCCGGCTGGTTTTTCACTGGCCCCGAATCCTGGTGGCGGGCCCACGACCATCACATTTGATGCCTGGGGATTTCGCCTTGAAGGGTTTTCGGGCTACCGGGTAACCGACGGCACGACTGACTATGACTTTGACGTGCATACGTCCGGGTTTGTCGAGGCGCTCTAATAACATGCGAAAATTCTCAGGCTTCACGCTGATCGAGATCCTGATCACGATTATCGTCATCGGCATTGCGGCGGCGGCATTGTTGAATGTGTTTGGCAGCATGATTCGAGGTAGTGCCGATCCCATAATTCAGCAGCAGGCAACCACAATAGCCGAAGCTTATATGGAAGAAGTTATGCTCAAGGCTTTCGATGACCCGGCACTCCCGGAGACAGGCTCCGACGAAGGTGAAGGAACCGATCGCAGTATCTATAACGATGTGCAGGACTATAACAGTCTCGCCACCACCGAGGTGCGCCGGCAGGACAATACTGCGATAGGCGCATTAAGCGCTTTCGCGGTTACCGTGACAGTTGGCGGGGCCATGCTGAACGGGACGGTTCCGGCTATGCGCATTAACATTAATGTTACACATGCGGCTATTTCCGGTGTCACCCTGACCGCCTACCGGACGGACTACTAATCATGCCGCACGTAAAACAGTCTGGATTTTCACTGATCGAGCTCATCGTTGTGGTAGTGATTCTCGGGATACTGGCCAGTGGTGCCGGGTTATTGATTGTGCAACCGATCGAGGCATACCGTGATCAGGTTCGGCGCCAGCAACTGGTTGACCAGGGCGAAATGGCATTGCGGCATATCGCGCGCGAAATCCGGCGCGCACTACCGAACAGTATACGCACGACTACCTTTGCTGGCAGTAGCGCAGTGGAGATGGTCAATATAGTCGACGGCGCGCGTTACCGTGACGAAAACGAGACCGGGTTTGGAGATGCAACGGATATCCTCGATTTCGGCGCGGCCGATACGAGTTTTAATTTACTCGGTCAGTTTCATGGCCTGGGTTCGTTTGGGGCCAATCACCGCATTGTTATCTACAACACGTCGCCTGCAATTTATGCCAGCGCAGCGACAGTGATCGCGCCCGGCCCCGGAATAGTGACTCCGACCGGTGGTTTGATGCTGGATTCGTCGATAACTTATACGAATGAATCCGTCATCACAATTCCGTCATTCCAGTTTTCTCAACAGTCGCCCGGACAGCGTGTTTTCGTGATCGAAGATCCGGTTAGCTATGTCTGTAATCCGAGCACAGGAACGATTATTCGTTACAGTGGTTATGGATTTTCAGCTATTCAACCGACACCGCCGGGTGGAACTGCCTCGACCGTGATATCGCAGCTTAGCAATTGCAGTATGACTTACCTGCCCGGCACCTTGAGTCGAGGTGGTATTCTGGCGCTGGAAATCACGATAGCCGATGGCACAGAAAATATTGACCTATTC
>QIJI01000228.1 GCA_003231795.1 Gammaproteobacteria bacterium | reverse complement strand
GTTTGGTAGACAGGTGATCACGACATCCACGTTTTGTGCCATTTCGCAGGGACTACTGGCCCACCTGGCACCAGCGTCAAGAAATGGCCGTGCAATTGTCGTATCAAGATCGCGTACCGTCAGGTCGATACCATTTCGCAACAGGCTGCCTGCAAGCTTGCCACCGACATTGCCCAAACCAATAAATCCTACCTTAAGCATGACTTCACCAATCGAAAACTTGAAACTGCGCCAAATTCTACGCTTGATTCGCATCGACGGTAAACAGTATTTTTTACCGCTCTAAAACGAATAAAATGATGCTGGATTTGGTATCGACACAACCTTATACTCGCGCCCTGTTAACCCATTGCTTATTCATTGCTTAATTTACAGGGAACTTTCAAATGGCCAAGCTGACCACCGTATTCTGGCGCGACATCCCAGCCCAGGTTATCGCCAAAGAACGCCGCGATACTGCGAAACTGGTATTGACCGAGCGTTTTGCCGAGGCTATCGACAAAGCGGCGATGCGAGCCAAAATGGCCGGCACCGACGCTTACCTGGAACAGTGGCGTCGCGAAGTAGTCAATTGTGGCAGGGACTTACAGGTAGCTGCTGATGCCGCGGCGGCGTCACTGGAACAATCCTATGATGACGCGCGCCTTGATGTTCTGGTCAGCAACGGCGGTCTTGAGTCCTGAATTTAAGAAACCTCTGAATCAATCAGAGGTTCGCTAAACTAATCCTCTTCCGACAGTTGGTCTGTTGCCAGGGGTTTAATCAGGTCTTCGCCTTCGTTTCTCGAATTGCCAACTGCTCGACCGACCGCATAAAACTGATAGTCCGGTTTGGTATCGGCTAGTAGCCGATTAGCTTCTCCGATTTCATCCGACCCGCAATCAAGCCAGCCGTCATAATCCTGTGGTGCCACATAAACCGGCATACGCTGGTGCAATTGCTGCATATCCGCTTTGGCTTCGGTGGTTATGATCGTGCAGGATTGAAGTTCATTGCCAGCGGCGTCCTGCCACTGTTCCCAGATACCGGCAAAAGAAAACAACCGATGATCAATGTGACAACAATACGGCTGTTTTTGACCTTGTTCCTGCCTCCATTCATAAAACCCGGTCGCCGGTATCAGGCAGCGACGTCGTTTGAACGCATTTCGAAATGATGGCTTTTCGGCCACCGTTTCAGCACGCGCATTGAACATTCGATTGCCCATAGTGACGTCTTTGGCCCAGAATGGAACAAGACCCCATCGAAACAGGTTAAAACCGTCTGCGGTAAAAGCCAGTACCGGTGTCGTGGGCGCAATGTTGTAACGCGCCGTAAAAAGATCCGGCGGCGGCGCATTGTAATGTTCGATAATATCGCCTGCCTCGGCGTCGAGAAAAAAACGTCCGCACATATACCCCTCGATTCAGCTTTTATTTCTAGCCCGGATAATTCATAAACTGCCGTGATGAATGGGCCGGGCTTTGATTTTACAGGGAATTATCCGATTGAGTGCCGGACTTATTGGTCCGGTCGATTGAGGATAATTTTCTGTAAAATCAAAGAACAAGCAAGGTCACGAGCATGTTTATGGATTGTTCGGGCAAGATTAAAGCCTCATAATAAGCCGTTTTTCGGCGCGGATACAAATGTCGCAATTACTCGCCAGGCATCTTAGTCACAGCTACGGTGATCAACCGTTGCTGGACAATGCCGATCTCAAGCTTGAAGCCGGTGAACGGGTATGCCTGGTGGGCCGTAACGGCAGTGGAAAATCGACTTTACTGAAAATTCTTGGCGGCAGTATCAAGGCAGATGAAGGTCAAATTACGCATAGCTCTGAATTGCGTATCGCCGAACTTGAGCAGGATGTCCCGCGACAAATGAGCGGTAGCGTTTACGACTGCGTAGCCTCCGGCATCGGCGAGCTTGCTTCGGTGATTAGCGAATGGCATCACGCCGCGCTGGAAGCGAGTGAAAACCCGCAGGCACTTGATCGAATGCAGAAATACCAGGATCAGATCGAAGCACAGGGTGCGTGGAATCTCGAAGCCCGAATTTCTACCGTGGTGTCACGGCTCGGACTACCGCCAGATCAGTCATTTGATTCGCTATCCGGTGGTATGAAACGACGCGTTTTGCTGGGTCGGGCACTGGTTGCTGAACCCGATCTTTTGCTACTCGACGAACCCACCAATCATCTCGATATTGACTCGATTTTATGGCTCGAAAATCTGTTGCTGGGATTTAACGGAATCCTGTTGTTCATCACCCATGACCGCAGTTTTTTACAGGCACTGGCGACCCGGATTATCGATCTCGATCGAGGTCATTTAAGCAGTTGGCCAGGAGATTACCATCGTTATTTGCAATCCCGTGCAGTCCAGTTGGAAACCGAATCGAGGCACAACGCACTGTTTGATAAAAAGCTGGCCCAGGAAGAAGTATGGGTCAGACAGGGAATCAAGGCTCGACGAACACGTAACGAAGGTCGTGTGCGGGCGCTCGAAAAAATGCGCCGTGAGCGAGCCCAACGTCGTGAAGTAGGTGGATCAGCACGGTTGGTGGCACAAAAATCAGAATCCTCGGGCAAAATCGTAATCGAAGCGGAAAATCTGGCATTTTTCTGGGACGACAGGCTCATCGTCAAAGATTTTAGTTGCAAGATTTTACGCGGCGAAAAAATTGGCCTGCTGGGAGCTAACGGTTGCGGTAAATCAACTCTGATCCAGTTACTGCTGGGACAACTCCAGCCCCAGGCAGGGCACATAAACACGGGAAGTCGTCTCGAAGTTGCGTATTTTGATCAGCATCGCGAAACCCTGTCTCTGGAAAAATCGGTACGTGAAAATCTGGCCAGTGAGAGCGACCAGATCAGCATCAATGGCCGCAGTCGCCACGTGGTCGGATATCTGAAGGATTTTCTGTTCAGTGAAAAAACGATTCACATGCCGGTCAAGGCACTTTCGGGTGGGGAGCGTAACCGCCTGCTACTGGCGCGTTTGTTCGCGCGTTCGTTTAATCTGCTGGTGATGGATGAGCCGACCAACGACCTGGATATCGAAACCCTGGAATTACTGGAGGAGTTGTTGATCGAGTATCAGGGTACGCTGATTCTGGTCAGCCACGACCGTGAATTCATCGATAACACCGTTACCAGCACGCTGGTATTTGAACAACCCGGGCAGGTTAACGAATACGTCGGTGGCTACCAGGACTGGTTACGCCAACGGGTCCAGCAGGATAAAACACCAAGCGCCAAACCTCGCCAACCTGCGCCGACAAAAGCCATTAGCAGTAACCCGGAATTAAAGGCATTACCGAAAAAAATCGAAAAGCTTGAGGCCGAAATCGAAGCTCTACAGCAACAGTTCGGAGAGGTTGATTTCTATCAGCGCCCGGCAGAAGAAATTAAACAACTGCAACGACAGTTGCAATTATTCGAAAATGACCTGCAGAATATGTATCAGAGATGGGAAGAGCTCGAAATTCAGGATAGCTGATTCGGACTCGGGCGAAAACCCAATTACCCGGAAAAATTGAACCATTCACCTGCGGTGATCAATTGCAATTGCTGCGGGGTCATCCGAAACACCGATTCCGGCGTTCCAGCGGCAGCCCATATTTCATTGTGATTTTGCAGGCTGGTATCCAGTAATGTCTTTAGCGGATTGTTATGTGCAACCGGTGGCACACCACCAATTGCATATCCAGTCCGCGATTTGACGAATTCGGCATCTGCTTTGCCCAGCCGTAATCCGGTCAGTTCGGTTACGCGCGTCAGATCGACGCGACTGCCACCGGCGTTCATTATCAACACGGCTTCGTCATTCTGCTGGTTTCTGAAAATTAGTGAATTGGCAATCTGACTGACCTCACAGCCCAGCGCCTCTGCCGCCAGTTGCGCCGTGTGCACCCCGGCCGATAAAATCTTCACTTCAAACTCGACCTCAAAAGCCTCGAGACAGGCCATGACTTTCAGGTTTGAAGCTTTCATCTGATCCCCTTCCGGCTAAAACTAAACACTACTTTCAAGACTCGAAATGCTATGATTGCGCCATTCTACAGGATCAACTAACCGAGTGAACAAGCCAGAGGCAAACTCCGACAATTTAACCGTACTCCGCAGAAGCCAACACAACATATCCAGGAAATCGATCTCCGAATCCGCACTTAAGGTGTTGTATCGGCTTTCCAAGTCAGGCTATCGAGCTTGCCTTGTTGGCGGGGGTGTACGCGATTTGTTGCTCGGAATACAACCCAAAGATTTTGACGTCGCCACTGATGCGACGCCCGAACAGGTGCGCGAACTTTTCAAGAACAGCCGCATTATCGGGCGTCGATTCCGGCTGGTGCATATCCGTTTCGGGCGCGATATTATTGAAGTAGCTACCTTTCGCAGCCAGGCATCCGACTCATCTAAAACCGAACTCAATGAGCAAGGTAGAATTCTGCGCGACAATACCTTTGGCGACATCGAGGATGATGCATTACGCAGGGACTTTACCGTCAACGCGCTTTACTATGATATTCACGACTATTCGCTGCTCGACTATGTCGGGGGCCTTGAAGATTTCGAAAATCGACAACTGAAGCTGATTGGCGATGCGGCCACTCGCTATCAGGAAGATCCGGTCCGCATGCTGAGAGCGGTACGCTTTGCCGCCAAACTCGGCTTCGAAATCGAAACATCCGCCGCCGCTGCGATTCATGAAAACGGTCACCTGCTGGCGGTTGTTCCACCGGCTCGCATGTTTGATGAAGTGATCAAACTGTTTCACTCGGGTCATGCAGCAAAGGGTTATCAATATCTGCGTCAGTATAATCTACTCAAATACCTGGTCCCGGCACTGGATGAATGGTTACAGCATGAACCGTCAGAAATGATGCTGGATTTTATCGACCAGGCGCTGGTCAATACCGATTCCCGCGTGAATACCGGCCAACCGGTGTCACCAGGATTTATTTTCGCGGTCTTGCTCTGGCCGGTGGTACATCAACAGGCCAACCAGATACAATCGGACCGCCAGAAAATGATCCCGGCGCTGGTCCAGGCCGGCGAGGTGGTTATCAAACGCCAGGTCAGGCATATATCGATTCCGCGACGTTTCAGTCAGATGGCCCGTGATATCTGGAGTACGCAGCCACGTTTTCTGCGTACCCAGGGCAAACAACCCCAACGCATGCTCGGATACACGGTCTTCCGGGCCGCTTATGATTTCATGTGTATTCAATCCTTGGTGGGGCTGGTATCGACGAATCTGGCTCAGTGGTGGACCGAATTTCAGCAACAACAGGCTCCGATAGAACCGACCGAGGCGCGGCGTAAACAACGCCCCCGGCGGCGTCGACGTAATGCCGACTGACGTCTACATCGCAATCGGCAGCAATATCGGTGATTCGATGACTATCGTAGACAGCGCGATTAACGCACTCGGTCAAATGGGTGGTTGCGAGCTCAGCGGAAGATCTTCGTTGTACCGCAGCGAAGCGGTGAGTGATATCGAGCAGGACGACTACATCAACGCGGTCGCAAAAATCAAAACCCGTCTCGAACCCATGGCTTTATTGCTCGAATTGCAGGCAATCGAGCACGCTTTCTACCGTCGGCGTGAGCAGGAACAACGCTGGGCACCGCGCACGCTCGATCTGGATATTATCCTGTTTGGAAACCGCCACATCAACGACAGTCATCTAACGCTACCCCACCCTGAATTTTCAACGCGTCTGTTTGTACTCGAACCCATGTTTGAAATTGATGGTGATCAGTTTATCCCGGGTTATGGCAGTCTGCGCTATCTGATCGATCACGCCAACCCCATCGAGATGGTCAAGCTGGACGACTACGATGGCTGAACCACTCCGCTATATTGTTATCGAAGGGCCTATCGGAGTGGGAAAAACGAGCCTAGCGCAAAAACTGGCCAACGAATTCGATAGTGAGCTGCTGCTAGAGAAGGCTGATGCAAACCCGTTTCTGGCCAGTTTTTATCAAAATCCTAGGCAATACGCATTACCAGTTCAATTGCATTTTTTGCTACAGCGATCGCAGCAGGCCCAGGATTTTCGCCAGAGCGACTTGTTTCGAGGTTCCTACATCGCCGATTTCATGGTCGAGAAAGACCGATTGTTTGCGCAATTGACACTGAACAGCGATGAACTTGCGTTATACCGGCAGATTTATCAGCACCTGACCCTGGATGCTCCTAAACCGGATCTGGTGATCTATCTGCAAGCGCCGGTGGGCACACTGCGGGAGCGAATCAGCCAGCGGGGGATCGCATACGAACAGCAGATCCGGGATGACTATCTACAAGGTTTATCCGAATCCTATACCCGTTTTTTTTACGACTACGATGACAGCGCGCTGCTCACGGTAAATACGCAATCGGTCGATTTAATCAATGACGCCGACGATTATCAGGCGATCCTGGAAAAAATAACCCATATCCATTCTGGACGTCATTATTTCAATCAGTCATCATTCGCCATCTGACGAGTTGATGCACCATGTATATCCCGAAACCGCTTGATGACAAAGTCACTGTAACGCACCTGAAAAAACTGAAACAGCAGGGTGAAAAGTTTGCTTGCCTGACCGCTTATGATTACAGCTTTGCCAGTTTGATCGAAGAATGCGGGGTTGAGGTTGTACTTGTCGGCGATTCGCTGGGGATGGTGATTCAGGGGCATGATACGACCATTCCGGTCACGCTGGATGAGATCTGCTATCACGGGATAGCCGTCGCTCGGGGGCTTGACAATGCGATGCTGATGCTCGATATGCCCTTCGGTTCGCTCAACTCTCCGCAGCAGGCGCTCGATAATGCCAGCGATTTGATCAAAAAAACCCAGGCACAGGTGGTCAAACTCGAAGGCGGCGAAACTCAAATCAAAACCGTTGAAACCCTGTCTCGATTCGGAATTGCAAGCTGTGCACACCTTGGATTGCAACCTCAGATGGTTAACAAACTGGGGGGTTACCGGGTCCAGGGAAAAACAAAATCCGCTGCTGACGAAATGATTGCGACCGCGCAGGATCTGCAACAGGCCGGTGCCGATTTACTGCTGCTGGAATGTGTCCCGGCGACACTCGCGGCTGAAATTAGCGCCAGCCTCGAAATTCCGGTTATCGGCATCGGCGCAGGTGCTGATGTGGACGGGCAAATCCTGGTCATGCACGATGTTCTGAATGTTACCGCCGGTAAAAAACCGAAGTTCTCGAAGAACTTCATGCAC
>QIJI01000080.1 GCA_003231795.1 Gammaproteobacteria bacterium | reverse complement strand
ATGCTGAGATGAACTGGCAGACGCTGGGTGATTTGCTTTTCGCGGACACCGGGATTCAATCTCGGAGGTTGCAGGCAACGCCGCTGCAGGGGGGTAATATTAACCAGGCGTACCGACTCGACGATGGCCGGCATCGGGTGTTTGTCAAACTTAATCGTGGCGACAGGCTGGAGATGTTCAACGCGGAACAGGCGGGGCTGGAAACAATTCGGAACTGTGGCAGTATCCGGGTGCCCGAGGTCTATGCAACCGGATGCATCGCAGATCAGGCATTTATCGCGATGGAGTACATCGAGTTGAGTGGAAAGATCAACGAGGCTCAGTTTGCTTTGGCACTGGCGGCGATGCATAACTGCAATCAACAACGATTCGGTTTTGATTGCGACAATACCATTGGCAGTACGGCACAGCCGAATACCTGGACCGATAACTGGGTCGAATTCTGGAGACACTACCGGCTTGGATTTCAACTTGAGCTGGCCCGGAAAAATAATCTGGAGCCGCAATTGATCGATGCCGGGGAAGGGCTATGCGAAATTCTGCATCGGCTTTTCAGCGATTATCAACCGCAGGGATCTTTGCTGCATGGAGACCTGTGGCAAGGTAATTATGCTGCCGATAATTTCGGGCAGGTAGTGATTTACGATCCCGCATGTTACTTCGGTGACCACGAGGCCGACCTTGCGATGATGGAATTATTCGGCCACCCTGGCGAGCGATTTTTTGAAGCTTATCGGGATGCGTTCGATATCAATGACGGCTATCGGCTGCGTCGCGATTTGTACAATCTTTACCATCTGTTGAATCATGCCAATCTGTTTGGCGGGGGCTATGCTGCGCAGGCTTTGCGCATGATGCAAAAGTTAAGATCCCAGGTTTAGGGCCCAGGTCGGGGGTAGTACTCAGTCAATAATATATCATTGACTGAGTACCAGTGTTTCATGTTTTATAAAGGGTTACCATGTGCGCATAACTATAAAGCAGTACTTACTTATAAGACCTCTGGAGGGGCGAATCGAATGAGCGCGATAGCAGCCGACCAAACTGTGCTGGAAGTGGTCGATCTTCATAAAAGTTTCGGCGATGTCCAGGTAATCCGTGGTATGTCGATGCGGACACACAAAGGTGATGTTATTTCCATTCCCGGTGCCTCGGGCTCGGGTAAAAGCACTGGTTAGTGCGTCTGTGTCTGCAAAACGCTGTCAAGGTCAAACCCAAAAAGGGCCTTGCTTCTTTTCGCGTCTAGCCCGGAATATATCCATCTGATGAACAATCATTTCGACACCATTATTGTCGGAGGTGGTTTGGTTGGTTCGGCCATTGCTTGCGGTATAGCCAGGCGAGGTCGACAAGTTGCGGTGCTCGATGGCGGTGATCGCGATTTTCGTGCCTCGCGTGGTAATTTCGGATTAATCTGGGTACAGGGTAAAGGCGGTGACTTTCCGGCCTATGCTCATCTCACCGGCGATGCGGCGCGGCGTTGGCCGGCGTTCGAACAAATGCTGCGCGACTCAACCGGGATCGACATCGGGTTACAACAGACCGGTGGCTACGATTTCTGTTTGAGCGAATCCGACTGGCTGGCGCGTAACCAGGAAATGCAGCTGGTTAAACAACATCGAGGTGGTGAATTTAACTACCAGATGTTTGATAACAGCGAACTGCGCGAACGCATTCCACAGGTCTCCGAAGCCATAGTCGGTGCCAGTTATTGTCCTGAAGACGGGCATGTTAACCCGCTCTATTTATTGCGTGCCTTACATCAGAAGATGCAAATAGAAGGTTGTCGCTACATCCCGCAGCAGGTTGTTGTGCGCAGTGCTCGCGAACAAAATCATTTTGTACTGGATACCGCCACGGAGCGCTATCAATGCGAACGGATAGTTTTTTGTGCCGGTCTCGATAATCAACGATTGGCACAAGATTTAAATATGACAATTCCGGTAAAACCGTTGCGCGGACAGCTGTTGATATCGGAACGGGTAGATCCATTTCTACCCTGCGCCAGTTTGCAGGTTCGTCAAACCGGCGAGGGAAGCTTGCAGATCGGCAACTCGCACGAAGATGTCGGACTGGACGAATCAACCTGCCTCGAAGTGATTACGGAACTTGCCACGCGCGCAGTAAAAATATTTCCGCATTTACACAAAATCCGGCTCAATCGCGCCTGGGGCGCGTTACGTGTGATGACACCGGATGCTGCCCCCATCTATCATCAGTCCTCGGAGCATCCCGCTGCGTATGCGATTTCCTGTCACAGCGGGGTTACGCTGGCTGCATATCATGCGACCGGGCTTGCCGACTGGATAAGCGGTGATGAATCGGCGGCGCCGGGCAATGAATTTTCTGCAGATCGTTTTAGCGTCCGTTCACACTAATGTTCCGATTTCTCGACACTAACGCGCAGGTTGAAGTCACGCTCGATGGTGAGTCGCTGGATTTGCCCGCCGGAATATCGCTGGCTGCGGCATTCATTGCTGCCGGCCAGACCCCGATGGGACATAGCCCAGTCAGCCACTCGCCTCGTACTGCCTACTGCATGATGGGAAGCTGTTTCGAGTGCGTGATCGAGGTGGATGGCGTGAATCAGCGTGCCTGTCAGATCGAGGTTGTGCAGGGAATGTGTTTGCGTCGCCCCGGTGGTACCGCTGACAATGGATCGCAATCGTGAAAGATTCCTACCAGCTCGCAGTAATCGGCGCGGGCCCGGCGGGCATGGCGGCTGCGCAGGCAGCGGCTGGACATGGGGTCGATGTAATCCTGTTCGACGAACAGGCGCGGCCCGGTGGTCAGATTTACCGCAATATTGAAAATACTTCGGTTGACCACGGGTTACTGGGCAAAGACTACGCGATGGGCGCACAGATAGTGCAGGCCTTCCGTCAGGCCAGTCTTGATTATCAACCGAATACCTCGGTCTGGTATCTCGATAAATCTCGGCAAATCGGATTGTTGCAGCAAGGTGCCAGTGAGCAGGTTTTTGCAAAACGGATCGTTATAGCCAGCGGCGCTCAGGAGCGACCGATGCCGTTTCCCGGTTGGCAGCTTCCCGGTGTAATGACTGCCGGGGCGGGCCAGGTTTTACTCAAGTCGGCAGCCATGGTACCCGAAGATGGAGTGGTATTAGCCGGTTGCGGCCCGTTACTGTTACTGCTCGCCTGGCAATATCTGCAGGCCGGAGTCAAGATTGCTGCACTGCTCGAAACTACCCCGAAATCGAATTCTGGCAAAGCGCTACGCCATTTGCCTAAAGCTTTAGTGGCCAGTGAATATTTATTCAAAGGTTTGCAATTGACCCGTGCTATCAGGCGAGCCGGTATCCCGTGGCACAAATCGGTGTGCGATTTACGAGCCGAAGGTGGCCCGAATCTTAAGGCCATCCATTTCAGTTCTTCGGGGAAGAATCAGTGCATCGAAACTGGATTGCTGCTGCTACACCAGGGGGTTATTCCCGATCTCCAGATTGCGCAGGCCGCAGGCTGTGGACTGGAGTGGCACGAAGCCCGCCAAAGCTGGCAGCCGAAACTGGACAACTGGGGAGAAAGCTCGCAGTTGGGAATTTTTGTGGCAGGGGACCTGGGCGGCATAGTCGGCGCTCGTGCGGCCAGGCTAACGGGACAGCTGGCCGGGCTGCAGGTTGCCCATCAGCTCGGATATCTCGACCATGCGATGCGGGACAAGTTGGCAGGGCCGATTCAAAAAGCACGCGACAGACACCACGCAATCCGGCCGTTTCTGGACGCCTATTACCGGATTGCGGAATCCGCACTGGTACCGCTCAATGAAACCCTGGTATGTCGCTGTGAAGAGGTCACCGCGGGCCATATACGGGATGTAATCGCACTCGGTTGTAACGGACCAAATCAGGCAAAGGCATTTACCCGATGTGGAATGGGGCCTTGCCAGGGACGTCTTTGCGCCGCCACGGTAGAACAGATTTTCGCCAGCGCACACAAAAAACCGGTTTCTGAAATTGGGCGTTATAATGCCCGCCCACCAATTAAACCGATCACGCTCGGCCAATTAGCAGATTCTTAATTTCTTAAGAGGTAGTTATGACTGGAAAAAAGTTTAATCAACCCCTCGGGGGTAACGAAATGCCGCGCTTCGGTGGCATCGCGACGATGATGCGCCTGCCGCACAATAGTAGCGCCAGTGACCTGGACGTTTGCTTTGTTGGCGTGCCATTCGATATCGGTACCTCCAATCGTGCCGGTTCACGTTTCGGCCCGCGTCAGATTCGTACCGAATCCTGTTTGATCCGACCCTATAACATGGCAACCCGCGCGGCGCCTTTCGACTCGTTACAGGTTGCCGATATCGGCGACGTTGCGATCAATACTTTTAACCTGCAGAAATCAGTCGCAATTATCGAAAAGGCTTACGATGAAATTCTGTCACATGATTGCAAGCCGCTGACCCTCGGCGGCGATCACACCATTTCATTGCCCATTTTGCGAGCGCTTAACAAGAAACATGGTCCACTTGGAATCGTTCATGTCGATGCACATGCCGATATTAACGACCATATGTTCGGTGAGCCGATTGCGCATGGCACCCCGTTTCGCCGGGCAATTGAAGAAGGCTTGATTGAACCGTCCCGGATGGTGCAGATTGGATTGCGCGCCAGTGGCTACGAAGCGGATGACTTTGACTGGCCGCGCGCGCAAGGGGTGCGCGTGGTACAGGCCGAGGAATGCTGGTATCAATCGCTGGCACCGTTGATGGGAGAGGTGCGCGAGCAGCTTGGCGCCGGACCGGTTTACCTGACTTTCGATATCGATGGACTCGATCCGGCTTACGCCCCCGGCACCGGTACCCCGGAAATTGGCGGTTTAACCATACACCAGGGCCTTGAAATCATTCGCGGCTGTCGGGGTCTCGATATTGTCGGTGGTGATCTGGTAGAAGTGGCCCCGGCCTATGATATTTCGGGTAATACGTCCCTGACAGCGGCCAATCTGCTGTTTGAAATGCTTTGCGTCTTTCCCGGAGTAGAGTACCGAACCTGATCCCGGTTTTCACCGGGATGACGGGGAAGTAGCGTAGGGATGCCGAAAGGGTTAACGACGTCGCCGACGTCGCATACTGCCCCGGGTTTTGATTTCGTGCTCGCCGTTGGCCTGCGCCTGGGCACCGGCGGTAATTTCACCGAGTACCGCCTGTACTTCTTCAATGCTCGGTGTTGGACCGGGGGCTGTGTTGTCGAGTGCATGGCGCATGGCCGCTACGTGCTCGGGTGATGTGCCGCAGCAACCGCCGACGATTCGAGCCCCGGCGTCACGCGCCATTGTGGCGTAGGATGCCATGATTTCGGGTGTACCGTTATAGTGGATTTCACCTTCGATAAATTCCGGGATTCCACAATTGGCCTTGGCTATCAGAACCGGGTTTGAATCAGCCCCGACTTTGCTTGCCTGAAAATTTAAAATCGCCGCGACCACTTCAGACGCACCAATGCCGCAGTTGGTGCCACAGGCATGTACGTCGAGACGCTGATGCAGCTTCATCATGTCTTCGGCACCAACTCCCATCATGGTGCGGCCGTTGGTATCGAAGCTCATCGTAAACACGATCGGCAATGAAGCCTGCCGTGCGCCCTCGACCGCGTACTGGACTTCTTCCTGCGACGACATGGTTTCAATCCAGAGCACATCGGCACCGCCTTGTTCCAGTGCCAGCGCCTGTTCGGCGAATGCAGCTATGGCATCCTCAGCCTGCAGGTCCCCAAGTGGCGCCAGAATTTCACCAGTTGGACCCATCGAGCCGGCGACGATGATGTCGCGATCATAGCTTTCGACTACCTCGCGCAAAATCTTCGCGGCAGCGATGTTTAATTCAATAACTCGTTCTTGTGCTTTGTGCAGTTTTAGACGATATCGGGTGCCACCGAAAGTGTTGGTTAACACGATGTCCGAGCCGGCTTCGATAAAAGATCGGTAATGTTGTTCCACCCGTTCGGGATAGTCGATATTCCACAGCTCGGGCGCGTCTCCGCTTTGCAGTCCCATTGCAAAAAAATTCGTCCCCGTCGCTCCATCGGCGAGCAGGGTTTTATTTTGCGCAAGCATTTCGTCAAACAGATTCAATATTGTCTTTCAACCGCATAGTCAGCGAGGAACATTAGTGCTTGTTTGTATTCGCTTTGCTCAAGACCCTGGATATGTTGTTTTGCCTGAGTAGCTGCCGAGCGAGCTTGCTCAAGGGTATACTCGAGCGCACCGGTTTCCTGGATAACCTGGGAAATCTGGTCGAATTTTTCGACTGACCCCTGTTCGATAGCCTCTCGAATAAGAGACTTCTGTTCATCACTACCATTTTTCATGGCGTGGATTAACGGCAGGGTCGGTTTGCCTTCAGCCAGATCGTCGCCCACGTTCTTGCCGATGACATCGCTTTTTGCCGAGTAATCCAGTGCGTCGTCGACCAATTGAAATGCGATGCCGAGATGCTTGCCGTAAGCCTGCAAGACTTCTCCGGTTTCCTCACTGGCATTTGAAAGCAAGGCTCCGATTTTCGCGGCTGCTTCAAAAAGGCAGGCTGTTTTGCCATAAATGACTTCGTGATATCGCGCTTCACTGGTATCCGCATCATTTATATTGAGTAGTTGCAGCACTTCGCCCTGGGCGATGGTGTTGGTGGCATTGGCGAGCAAATCCATAATGGTCATCGATTGTGCCCGTACCATCATTTGAAAGGCGCGTGAGTAGAGATAGTCGCCAACCAGTACAGCGGCTTCGTTACCCCAGATATGACTCGCGGTTTGCCGTCCGCGCCGCATATCGGAATCATCGACGACATCGTCGTGCAGCAAAGTGGCAGTGTGAATGAATTCGACTACAGCCGCGAGCAATGCGTCCATTTCGCCTGAATAGCGGCAGGCCCGGGCGCTTAAGATTACCAGCATTGGGCGCAGACGTTTGCCCCCACTCAAAATGATGTGCTGGCTTAGCTGATCGATGAGTACTACGTCGGAAGCCAGGTTGTCGGTAATAACCTGGTTGACGCGCAACATGTCGCTATCGGTAAGCGTTTTAAGTGCTTCCAGAGAAAAGGCTTGATTCGGAGTCGCTACTGCTTCGGGCATAGCGCAGAGTATCGCAAAGAGACGGAGGGTGATCTAGCTTTGACTGAAATATTTACCTATAGGGATCGGTAATAATTTATCAGGATTTCGGCAACCTCGGGTCGCGAAAATTCTTTCGGTGGGGCACAACCC